>NZ_JBSFQJ010000024.1:0-90886 GCF_053588655.1 Gordonia sp. NPDC003424 | reverse complement strand
CGGTGACTCCGGTGGGTAAGTTGGACAAGCGGGGGTTGCCCGAGCCGGTGATCGAGGCCGGTGAGTTCGTGGCGGCGGCCGATGATGCCGAGGCTGTGGTGGCCGGGGTGTTCGCCGAGTTGCTCGGGGTGGAGCGGGTGTCGGTGACCGACAGTTTCTTCGACCTCGGCGGCAACTCACTGTCGGCGACCCGGTTGGCGGCCCGCGCCGGCGAGGCACTCGGCGTCGACGTCGGTATCCGCGACGTCTTCGACGCCCCCACTGCGCGCGCGTTGGCGCACGCCGTGCGTAACCGCGCCGCCGCACTCCCGCCGATCGTGCCGGTCGTCCCACGGCCCGAACAGATCCCGCTGTCGTTCGCGCAGCAACGGATGTGGTTCATCAACCAGTTCGATCCGACGCTGCCGACCTACAACGTGCCGGTCGCGCTCCGGATCGACGGCCCGCTCGACGTCGCCGCACTGCGGTCGGCGCTCGTCGACGTGGTCGCACGACACGAGGTGTTGCGTACCACCTTCCCGGCCGTGAACGGCGTTCCGGTGCAACGAGTTCACGACGCGGCGGAGATCGAGAGCCGGCTGGACTGGCGGGAGGTCGCCGACCGCGCCGAAACCGAGTCCGCCGTGACGACCGGTTTCGACGTGACCACGCACTGGCCGCTGCGGGCCGGGATCTGGGGCATCACCGCAAGCGAGTTCGTATTCGTTCTGGTCGCACACCACATCGCCGCCGACGGCGAGTCGATGGCCCCGCTGGTGTCCGATCTGGTGACCGCCTATCTGGCGCGATCGGCCGGGGAGACACCGACATTCGCGCCGCTGCCGGTGCAGTTCGCCGACTTCGCGTTGTGGCAGCACGACGTGCTGGGGCCGGTGTCGGACCCGGGCTCGGTCCTGGGCCGCCAGCTCGCATACTGGACCGATCAGCTGTCCGGCCTGCCCGACGTGCTGAACCTCCCGTCGGATCGCCCACGGCCGCGCGTCGCCTCGCAACACGGCGGCTCGGTGCCATTCGAGCTGCCGGCGGAGGTGGGCGACCGCATCCGCGAGATCGCCCGCGCACACGACGTCACGCCGTTCATCGTCGTACACGCGGCTCTCGCCGTCCTGCTCGCGCGTCTCTCGGCGACCGACGACATCGCCGTCGGCGCTCCGATCGCCGGACGTGGTCATGCGGGGCTCGACGGTCTCGTCGGCATGTTCGTGAACACCCTGGTCCTGCGCGCTCACGTCGCGCCGCAGATGGCGTTCGCCGAACTGCTCGATCAGTTGCGACAGACCGACGTCGACGCGTTCGACCACGCGGACCTCCCGTTCGAGGCGCTCGTCGAGGCGCTCGATCCCGTTCGGTCCGAGGCCTTCGCGCCGCTGGCACAGGTCTGGCTCACCCTCGATCAGTCACGGCTGCCGGATCTCGGTGCCGCACGCGATCTCCTCGGGATCGACATCTCGCCGCTCGATCCGGGAGTCGAGACGGCCAAGGTCGACCTGTTGTTCGGGCTCTCGGTGCCGGAGACCGGAGAGCCGTGGTCCGGGTCGGTCGGCTTCGCGACCGACATCTTCGACGCCGTGACCGTACAGACATTCGCGTCCAGGCTGAGCGTCCTGCTCGACGAGTTGACCGCCGATCCGGCTCTGCCCGTGGGCGATGCGACGATGCTCGCCGGTGCCGAGCAGTCGGTCGTCGATCAGTGGAGCATCGGCTATCCGGTCGATCTGAGCGACCGGCAACTGGCAGGTCTCTCGGTGGACGGCACGCTCGCCGACCTCCTGCCCGTCGCACTGCGGTGGCGTCCGGATGCGGTTGCGCTGATCGCTTCGGACCGCACCGTCACCTACCGGGAGTTCGCCGCCCGCGTGAACACGCTGGCGCGTGACCTGATCGCCGGTGGCGTCGGTTCGAATGCGGCTGTGGGTGTGTGTGTCCCACGCTCGGTGGAGATGATTGTGGCGCTGCACGCGGTGATCGTCGCGGGTGGACAGTACGTCCCCATCTCCGTCGACGCACCGACCGAACGGGTGCGGTACATGCTGGAGACGGCCGGGGCGAGCGCACTGCTGACGTCACGGCACGATCGGCCGGCCGCCGCCGTTGCGGCGGCGGAGAACGCGCACCTCAGAGTGATCGAGGTCGATGCGAGCGGCCCGCCGGCCGGCGACGGCTCGCCGGTCGGCGACGCAGATCGGCTGTACCCGCTCCGGCTCGACGACGCCGCGTACACGATCTTCACGTCGGGATCGACCGGTCGGCCCAAGGGGGTCACGGTCTCGCATCGCTCGGTGATGTCGCAACTCGTGTTCGACCAGGACTACTTCGCGTTCGGCAGGGACGATGTCTTCCTCCAGGTCCTGGACTACACCTTCGATCCGTCTGTGCTCGAACTGTTCCGGTGGGTGTTCGACGGTGGACGGCTTGTCGTCATGGCGCCGGGCGAGCACCGCGACCCGTGGGCGATCAAAGACTATGTGGCCCGGCACGGAGTGACGTCGTTGATCCTCGTGCCGTCGATGCTGGCGTCACTGGTGCGGGTACTTGCCGGCGATGACCGCGGCACCATGACATCGGTGCGCCACATCCACACCGGCGGAGAGGCGCTCTCGCCGGCCGTGGCCGATGCGGTACTCGCCGCCTGGCCGCACGCCGAGCTACACAATCAGTACGGGCCGACCGAGGTGACGATCTTCGCCACCGTGTCGAACGTCGTCGCGGGACGTCCGACGGTGCCGATCGGTGTGCCGTTGTGGCATGTGGACGCCCACATTCTCGATTCCCGACTGCATCGTGTGCCCCCGGGTGTGCCGGGCGAGCTCTACCTGGGCGGGCTGCAGGTGGCGCGTGGCTACGCGGGGCGCCCCGACCTGACCGCCGACCGATTCGTCGCCGACCCGTTCGGGGTGGCCGGCGGTCGTCTGTATCGCACCGGTGACCAGGTGATGTGGAACAGCGACGGCAGTATCGACTATCTCGGCCGCTCCGATTTCCAGGTCAAACTGAGGGGTCAGCGCATCGAACCCGGCGAGATCGAAGCCGTACTGACCGCCGCTCCCGGCGTGGTCCACGCCGCGGTGACCGTCGCCGCGACACCGGCCGGCGGCGAGGTGCTGGTGGCCTATCTCGACGGCGCCGGCATCGACCGCGAGCAGGTCGCGGCATTCGCCGCCGACCACCTGATGGAGTTCATGCGGCCGGCCGTGTGGATGCTGCTCGACTCGATGCCGCTGAGCACCGCCGGCAAGGTCGACCGCAAGTCGCTGCCCGCGCCGGACTTCACCGCGGCCATCTCAGAACACGTTGCGCCGCAAGGTGATCTGGAGGAGCGGCTGGCCGCGATCGTGGCCGGGCTGCTGGGACGTGACGAGGTGGGCGTCACCGAGTCGTTCTTCGCGATGGGCGGCGACTCGATCATGTCCATCCAGCTTGCGTCGGCGGCCCGCGCGGCCGGCATCGTGTTGTCGCCCAAGGAGATCTTCGAGCATCGGACGGTCCGGGCGATGGCACGTGCCGTCGAGGCGGGTGGTGCCTCGCTGGAGTTGCTGCCGGAGCCGGCCGGCGGCGGTATCGGGGAGATCGAGCTGTCGCCGATGGTGCGGTGGATGATCGACCTGTCTCACCGGCCGGAGGATTTCGCCGACTTCAACCAGTCCGTGGTACTCACCGCACCCGACGGACTCGACACCGTCGGCCTGGCCCGGGTCCTGGGCGCGGTCGTGGCGGCGCACCCGATGCTGACGGCACGCCTCACGGCCGATCCGGATGGCTGGAAACTGTTGTCGGGCACTGAATTCGATGCCGAATACGCGGTCGTCCAGCGGACGGTGGATGGCCACGCGGACCTCGGCGCGCAACTGGCCGCGGCGCATGTGGACGCGGTGGGCCGGCTCGACCCGCAGCGCGGACGGCTACTGCAGGCCGTGCTGGTCTCCGGGCCTCAGGTGTCCGGCCGCGTGGTGCTCGTACTGCATCACCTGGCGGTCGACGCGGTCTCGTGGCCGATCCTCGTCGAGGATCTGGTGACCGCATGGTCGCAGCTCGACTCCGGACAGCCGGTGGCGATCCGCCTCGAGGGCACCTCGATGCGGGCCTGGTCTGCTGCGATGACCGATCGAATCACGCTGTCGGACGACGAAATCGAGTTCTGGCGCAGTCGATCGCCGCACCGGCCCACCACCCTCGGGATCGAGTTCGACCCCGATCGAGACCTGTTCCGGACGACCGACGCCTTGGTGCACGAGGTCGATACGACGGTGACCAAGGCGCTGCTGACCACGGTTCCCGAGGCATTCCGAGGGAGCGTCGACGATGCCCTGCTGGCGGCGCTGGCGCGGGCGGTGCGGTCGTGGCAATCCGACCGCGGTGTCACCGGCACGGGCCCCGACAACGACCCGATCGTCGTGCTCACCGAGAGTCACGGACGCTGGGAGGACGTGCACGCCGAAGGGCCGGATCCGCGGCGTGCGGATCTGACGCGCACGGTCGGTTGGTTCACGTCGATCGCGCCGGTGCGGCTCGACCCCGCCACGGATGTGATCCACGCGGTCAAGGCGGCCAAGGAAGAACGGCGCGCAGTGCCTCGCCACGGCCTCGGCTACGGGATCGCCCGCTGGCTCCCCGGCTCCGGACTTGCCGACAGTCCCTGGCCGACAATCGGTTTCAACTATCTCGGCGGAAGCGCAGTCGCCGCGGGCGGTGGCACGGCCGAAACCGCCCCGGATACCGGGCAGATCGGGTTCTTGCCGGTCGGTGATGCACCTCGGCTACCGGCAACCGTCTCCGGCGCCATGACCGCGATGCACGCGCTGGCGATCAATGCCAGCGCGATCCCGGGCCCAGAAGGGCCCGTGTTGTCGGCGGAGTTCCGGTTCGCCGAAGCAATCCTGGGCGCGACCGACGTGGCCGACCTCGCGCGACGATGGTCGGACGAACTCGCCGGCATCGTCGCCGCCGTCGCGGGCGGACGCGACCCGGGCCTGTCGCCGTCGGATGTGCCCGGAACCGGCGTGCGCCAGACCGATCTCGACAGTCTGGCCGCCCGCTATCCCGGCGCCGACATCTGGCCGTTGACCCCGCTGCAGGAAGGCCTGTACTTCCAGGCCGAACTCGCCGGGGATGCCGCCGTCGACGTCTATGTCACCCAATCGGTGATCCATGTCGGCGGGGCCGTCGATCACGAACGTCTGCGCGCGGCGGCCGCCGAACTCCTGCTGCGGCATCGTGTCCTGCGATCGGGATATGTCCGCGCGGATTCCGGTGCGGTTGTCACGGTCGTACCCGACGAGCTACCGGTGCCATGGCGCGTCGTCGATCTGCGCGGTCGCCATCCTGATCAGGTCGCCGAGCGTCTCGCCGACGTCGCGGCCGCGGAGAAGCTGATCCCCTTCGACCTGTCCGCGCCGCCCCTGCTCCGGGTCGTACTGGTGGAACACTCCGACGGGGCCGACCTCATCATCACCAACCACCACATCCTGTTCGACGGATGGTCGGGTCCGCTGGTGCTGGCCGATCTCCTCGCGCACTACGCCACCGGCAGCGCCTACTTCGGTGGTCGGCAGTCGGAGCTCGACTTCGCCGATCACGTCCGCCGCATCAAGTCCGCCGATCACCAGGCGGGCCGGGACGCATGGCGTGCCGTGCTGGCACCCGTCGACGAACCGACGCTGGTGGCTTCGTCCGTCGAGGCCACGTCGGACAACCTGCCCGCGGATCACCGCCTCTCCCTGGGCGCCGATGACACCGACAAGGTCGAGCAGCTGGCGCGTGAGTGTGGGGTCACCGTGTCGACGGTGCTGCAATTCGCGTGGGCGGTATTGCTCTCCCGCATCACCGGCAGCCGTGTGGTCACATTCGGTGAGACGGTCTCGGGTCGCCCCGCCGACCTGGAGGGCGCCGAGTCGATGGTCGGGTTGTTCATCAACACGTTGCCGGTCGTCGTCGATGTCGGTCCCCGCAGCACCGTTCGCGACGTTCTGGCGAAACTGCAATCGGACAAGGTGCGGGTGCTCGACCACCAACACCTCGGACTGCCCGAGCTCACCGAACTGACCGGGCTGCCCGTCCTGTTCGACACCTTGACCGTCTACGAATCCTTCCCGATCGACACCGACAGCCTGACGGCCGTGGAACGTCCGGCAGCTGCGCTCGATATTCGCGGGATCGACTCGTCCGACGCCACGCATTACCCGCTGAACCTGGCGTCGGCCCCTACGCCCACCGGCCTGGTACTCACGCTGAAGTACCTGCCGGCCGCGTTCGATGCCCTCCAGATCGAGATGTTCGCCGACGGGCTGCGGCAGATACTGCGCTCGGTCGCCGAACACCCGGGGATGCTCACCGCCCAGATCGCGATGGTGCCCGGAACCGGGGGACGCGAGGTCGGGCTCGTCGCCGAGAATGCCGCCGTAGAGCCACGCACGCTGATCGATCAGCTGGACCGGCGCGACATCGAACCGACACACGCCGCGCTGGTCTGTGGTGACGAGTCGATCGACTACGCGGAGTTCGAGGCGCGGACCAATCGGGTCGCGCGGGGCTTGATCGCCGCCGGGGCGTCGCCCGACGACGTCATCGCCGTGGCCTTGCCGCGGTCGATCGCATCGGTGGTCGCGGTCTGGGGTGTCCTCAAGAGTGGCGCGGCCTACGTGCCGGTCGATCCGGCGCATCCGATGGAGCGGATCGAGCACATGATCTCCGACTCCGGGGTTCGCCTCGGCATCACGGACGCGTCGGCGCTGCCCGGACTCGAGTCGCTGCCGTGTGAATGGTCGGACCTGGGCCGGTTGCTCGACAACGAACCGGACGGCCGGCCGATCCGGGAGGGTGAACGCCATGGCGTCGTCCATCTCGACACGCTGGCGTACCTGATCTACACCTCGGGTACCACCGGTCGCCCCAAAGCGGTGGCGGTGACCCATCGGGGCACCGCGAACCTGGCCGCCGAACTCGCGGAGGTGAGCGGCACACATGCCGAGGCCCCCGACACCCGAGTTCTGCACGTGGCGTCACCGAGCTTCGACGCCGCGTTCTTCGAGATGATCTGGGCGCTGGCCTGGGGTCACACGCTCGTGATCGCGCCGGCCACCGACTACGCCGGACCTGCGCTGGCACGCGTCATCGAGGCCGAGCGGATCACCGACCTCGTGATCACGCCGTCGGTGCTGGCGACCCTCGATCCGTCGGTCGGCACGTCGATCCGGAATCTCGCAACCGCCGGCGAAGCCTGCCCATCCGAGGTGATCGGTCGTTGGGCGCAGGCGCCCGGCCGTCGAATGTTCAATTTCTACGGACCATCCGAGACCACGGTGTGGGCGTTGAGTGGACGGTCGGCGCCGGGACTGCCGGTGACCATCGGGCGTCCGGTGCGTGGCTTCACCGCGTATGTCCTCGACCCGGTGCTGCATCCCGTCCCGCGCGGCGTGACCGGCGAACTGTATCTGTCCGCACCGGACGCACTGGCCCGCGGATATCTCCATCGTGCCGGGCTGACCGCGACGTCGTTCGTCGCCGATCCGTTCGGCGCCGACGGCCGGCGCATGTACGCCACCGGCGATCTCGTCCGCGTCCGGCCCGACGGCACGATCGAGTTCGCCGGGCGCGCCGACCATCAGGTCAAACTCAACGGTCTGCGCATCGAGCTCGGCGAGATCGAGGCCGTTCTCGCCGATCAGCCCGGTGTCGAGACCGCGGTGGTGGTCGGGATCGGCGAACCGCCGGTCGCGCTGGCCGCGTACGTGGTGGGCGACGGCACCGCCGAACTCGACTCGACCGCCCTGCGTGCGGCCGCGGCGAGTCGACTAGCCGCCTACATGGTCCCTGCCGGTGTCGTCGTGCTCGATGCCCTGCCGCTCACCCCGGTCGGCAAGCTCGATCGCCGCGCCCTCCCGACGCCACAGGAACTCGCCCGCGCCCGTGAATACGTTCCTCCGGCCGATGACAGCGAGGCCGCTGTCGCCGCCGCGTTCGCCGATGTGCTCGGAGTGGACAGGGTCAGCGTCTCCGAATCGTTCTTCGCGCTCGGCGGCAACTCCCTGTCGGCGACCCGGGTCGCTGCCCGGGTTTCCGAAGCACTCGGGATCGACGTGACGGTGCGCGATGTGTTCGACGCGCCCACCGTGCGTGAACTGTGCGCGGCGGTGGCGGGACGTGACGCGTCGGCGGCACCGATCACCGCGGCCGAGCAGCGCCCCGATCGGATCCCGCTGGCATTCGCGCAGCGCCGCATCTGGTTCATCAACCGGTTCGATCCGGCATCGGGCGCCTACAACCTTCCGACCGTGCTGCGGCTGACCGGAGAGCTGGACACGGCGGCCCTGCGCGCGGCGCTGGTCGATCTCCTCCGTCGGCATGAGGTCCTGCGAACGACCTTCCCGGCCGACGAGGGTGTGCCCTACCAGCACGTCGACGAGGCAGCCACGGTCGATGACCGCCTGGACTGGGCTGTGGTCTCCGACCCGGCCGAGATCGAGGCGGCGGTGACCGACGGATTCGATCTCGGCCGGGACTGGCCGATCCGGATCCGCCTGCTCCGCACCGGCGCCGACGAACACCTCCTGGCGGTTGTGCTGCACCACATCGCCGCCGACGGAGAGTCCATCGGCCCGCTGATCGCGGACCTGGGTGCCGCCTATGCGGCGCGCAGCACCGGCAGCGCCCCGCACTTCGCCCCGCTGCCGGTCCAGTTCGCCGATTTCGCGTTGTGGCAACAGCGAGAGATCGGCACGCCCGACGACCAGGACTCCAGGGTGGGCCGTCAACTCGGCTACTGGACACAGCAACTCGACGACCTGCCCGACGTCATCGAACTGCCCGCCGACCGCCCGCGTCCGCCGGTCGCGTCCGCAGTGGGTGCACGCGTCGACTTCGAGATCCCGGAGCGTGTCGCGGCGCAGGTGGCGGAACTCGCCGAGGCTCATCGGGCCACGCCGTTCATGGTCGTGCACGCCGCGCTGGCCATGGTGCTGGCGAGGCTGTCGGCCTCCGACGACATCGCTGTCGCGACGGCGGTCGCCGGGCGCGGACAGGCCGCCCTCGACCCGATGGTGGGCATGTTCGTCAACACGCTCGTCCTGCGAACGCGCTTCGATGCGGCGCTGCCGTTCGGTGAGTGGCTGGATCGGGTGCGGTCGACGGATCTCGACGCATTCGGGCATGCCGACGTGCCGTTCGACACCGTGGTCGATGCGGTGGCTCCCGCACGGTCGCAGGCTTACGCGCCGCTGGCACAGGTGATGCTGTCGGTCGTTGCGGCCGGCCAGGACCGCGGCGACATCGAGTTGCCCGGCGGGCTCCGTGTATCCGCGGTACAGCCGACGGCGGTGCCGGTGCACCGGGATCTGACCGTGACGGTCGCCGCCCCCGCCGGCGCGGCCTGGCACGGTTCGATGACCTACGCCACCGACCTGTTCGATGAGGCGACGGTCCGTGCACTGGGTGAGCGGCTCGCCGGTGTGCTCGACGATGTGACCGCCGACCCGGCACGCCGGATCGGCGATGTGCGGTTGTCGGCTGCCGGTGAGCTCGATCGGGTCGAGGACTGGTCGGTGGGACCGGTCGAGGAACTGGGCCCGCCGCACACGGTGGCGGACCTGGTTGCGCTTGCTGCTGCGGTCGATCCGGCGATGCCCGCGGTCGTCTTCGGCGACCGGGTTGTGCCCTACGGCGAGTTCGCGGCGCGCGTGCACCTGCTGGCGAGAACACTGATCGGCCAGGGCGTCGGCACCGATCGCGCGGTTGGCGTGTGCATGGACCGTTCCGTCGAGGTTCTTCTCGCCGTGCATGCGATCGTCGCGGCCGGTGGCCAGTACGTGCCGATCGATCCGGTCGGACCCGTCGACCGCGCTCGATACATGCTGCAGACGGCCGGTGTCGACCTCGTCCTCTACGGTCCGGGTGGTGCCGATCTCGTTGCCGAGACGGGTGTCCACGCGCTTCGCGTCGATGCCGATGGTGACGTTCCCGACGACGTGGCGCCGGTGACCGACGCCGAGCGATCGGGCCCGGTCCGCGCGGACAACGCGGCGTACACCATCTTCACGTCGGGTTCGACCGGCCGACCGAAAGGCGTCACGGTGACCCATGGTGCGTTGCGGAACACGCTCGACTGGTTCCGTGATTTCTCCGGTGCGGGCCCACACCGATTCCTCCTCAAGACGCCGTACACGTTCGACGCATCCGTGTGGGAGTTCTTCGGTGCGATCTACGAAGCGGCCCCGGTCGTCGTCGCGCGGCCGGGTGGTCATCGCGATCCGCGTTACCTCGCCCAGCTGATTGCGCGGGAATCGGTCACGACGGTGAAGTTCGTCCCGACGATGCTCGCCGCGTTCATCGACAGCGTGGCGGAGGTCGATGCCGGGCAACTGCGGTCGCTGCGCACGATCTTCTCCGGCGGCGAGGCGCTGTCGCCCGGCCTGTCGAACGCACTGCGCGAGCACGTGCCCGGCGCGGTGCTGATCAATCAGTACGGACCGACCGAGGCCACCGTCGACATCACCTGCCGCGAGGTGTACGACGTTCCGGTCAGCATCCCCATCGGGCGCCCGGTGAAGAACTCGTCGGTGCGTGTGCTCGACGAACGTCTGCAGCCGGTGCCTCCGGGGGTGGCCGGTGAGATCTATCTCGGCGGCGTGCAGCTCGCTCGGGGGTACGCGTCGGCATCGGGGCTCACGGCCCAGACGTTCGTCGCCGATCCGTTCGGGGCGCCGGGCGATCGCCTGTATCGGACCGGCGACCGTGGACGCTGGAATGCGAATGGCGAGGTCGACTACCTCGGCCGTGCCGACTTCCAGGTCAAGCTGCGGGGACAACGCCTGGAGCTCGGCGAGATCGAGTCGGTCATCGGTCAGGTGCCCGGCGTGGTGCACTGTGCGGCGGCCGTGGTCGCCGGCCCGGCAGGGGAGCAGCTCGTTGCGTACCTGGCCGGTGGTGTCGGCGAGGCGATCGATCTCGACGTCGTCCGTGCACATGTGGGTCGTGGCCTGCCCGAGTTCATGCGCCCGACGGTGTGGGTGCCGATGTCGGAGATGCCGCTGACGTCGTCGGGGAAGGTCGACCGGCGGACGTTGCCCGCTCCCGATCTGGGCGGGCGGACCACCGAATACCTGGAGCCCGAGGGGCCGCTCGAGATAAGCGTCGCCGACGCCTTCGCGCGGGTGCTGGGCGTCGAACGGGTGGGTGCCACCGACTCGTTCTTCGACCTGGGCGGCAACTCGATGAGCGCGGTCCGTGCGGTGTCCGCGCTGCGCGGCCTGCCCGGCGTCGAGCTCGAGTTGCCGTCGCTGTTCGCCAATCCGACGCCGCGCGCGCTGGCCCGGATCATCGCCGCCGGTGAGATGGCATCGGGGGTGCTCATCGGGCTGCGCACCGAGGGCGCGGGTGCACCACTGTTCTGCTTCCATCCGGCTGGTGGGCTCGCCTGGTCCTTCGGCGCGTTGGCGCCTCACGTCATCGATCGCCCGCTGTACGGGTTGCAGGACCCGGCGGTGGTCGCTGACGAGGATGAAGCAGGATCGATCGCCCAGATGGCCGATCGGTACCTCGAGGAGATCCGCGCGGTCTCCCCCGCGGGGCCTTATCACCTGCTCGGCTGGTCACTCGGTGGCGTGGTCGCCTTCGAGGTCGCGGAACGACTACAGGCCGAAGGGCACGAGGTGGCCTTCCTCGGACTCATGGATTCCATCGCGGGCACCGCGCGAACAGTGGCCGGCGCCGCACCCGAACTCGCGGCGACGAGGCCCGAAACACTGTCGGAGACCGTGGCGGGGATGCTCGGCGAGTGGGGATCGATCTTCGATCTCGGCACCGGGCCCGACGGCGACGTCATCGACTCGCTGGGTCGGCAGGCCGAGTTGCTCGGGATCGGTTCGCGCCGCCAGGTGCAACGGATGATCAGTTCGTATGCGGCGGCCGACCGGGTACTCGCCGGGCATGAGCCGGGCCGCTTCGACGGCTCGATCGTGTACTTCACCGCCACCCGCGACAAAGCCGACCCGGGCGAGTTCGCCGAGTACTGGCGCCAACACGTCAGTGGCGACGTCGTCAACATCGACATCGACGCCCGACACACCGGGTTGGCCGGGCCCGATGAGATCGCGGTGATCGGGCGGTGCGTCGACGATTGGCTTCGGTCCTCAGGCGAGTCGGGTGCCGGATGACAGGCTGCCCATCGACCTCACAGCCCGGTGTGGGCTGTAAATTGAGTGCTGGGCTCACGGGGATGCGCGATGGATGTGTGCACACCCGTTCCGTGGCATTTGTGTCAGGTAACCGAAAACGAGAGGGACGCTTCCCATGACCAACCCCTTCGATGACGAGGACGGCCGGTTCTTCGTGCTGGTGAATGACGAGAATCAGCATTCGTTGTGGCCGACGTTCGCCGATATCCCCGCCGGCTGGACAAAGGTGTTCGGCGAGGACAGCCGCGCTGCATGCCTCGAATACGTCGAGCAGAACTGGACCGATCTGCGACCGAAGAGCTTGATTGACGCCATGGAGGCGGACAAGCGAGCGAACGACGCGGAGTAAGACGACGACCGAGTGATCGCGTCACAGTGTCGCGGCGATAACGCTTGCACATCAAGCGCATCCGTCACTCTCGTTCACAAGAGTCACGCCCGTATCATCGTACCTGTGAGGTGTTACGCAAATGGCTGTGGAACACGCCACAGATTTGCGTTTCCCGGTTCCCAAAGTTCCCTTAGCGAGGCAAGCTAGTGCCGAGGGGCCGGGTCACTCTGAGCAGGGAGGCGAAGATGGCCAAGGTCGAGGAACGAGAACGGCGTGGGGTTGACATGATTGATGGCTTGCGGGACGACGTTCGCCGACGCGCGGAGGTCACTCCACGGCTCACTGCCGTCCGATTCGCCGACGACGTCATCACCTACGAGGCGCTCAACGATGTCGTCGACTCGTACGAAGCGGTCATGGCCGAACAGGGCATGTCGCAGGAGGCCGCGTTCTATGCGGCACTTGTTCACTGCATGCCCGGATTGGCCCGCCTCGAGTCGTCGGCGGAGCGCGGACGCATTTTGAACGAGGTCGTCAACTGGCTGGGCAGGGATCGCGGGACCAACCGCAAGCACCTCCGCGCGGTCGGCTGATCGGCCCGTCGGCCGCAGAAGCAGCGTAGGCCGCAGAAGCAGCGCCGCGGCCTCAGAGTAGTGCCGCGAGACCAGCGAACAGCAGCAAGATCGGTGTCCCGACCACGACGCTGCACGTACCGAGAACGATCCCCGTGATTGCTCGACCGTTGCCGTGGTATTGCACGGGTGTGCGCGCGACCTGCCGGATACCTCCGACGCCGAGCACGATGGCCACCAGACCGAGCACGGCCCCAATGCCCACGATCGACAACGGGACCGCAGCGATCCCGGCGGCCAGCGCTGCCGACGACGCTCCGGACGCTCGCGAGCGCACCGGACGGGCCGTGTACTCGCGTGGCGCCGCCTCGTAAGCCGTCATCGGCAGTGGGTCGACATTTGCGAGTTCCCAGAAATCACCCGCCTCGGGAATCGGGTCCTCGACCATGCGGGTCGGCTGGCGACCCGGCGAACCTGTGGGAGCCCAGACCCGGATGCGGTCGGTGTCGACCGGACGGATCGGATCGGTGGGATGGTCGCTGGTGTACATGGGCACTCCTTGAATACAGGGCGAAGTGCTTGCACGTCGGTTCGCCGTGCCGGCCCGTTCTGACAGCATACGTGCGCCGCGAAACAGCTGTTCCCGTCCGAGCGCGGATCCGGTGACACAAACGACTCTCGCCGCACCCAAACGGGTACGGCGAGAATCGATTTCCTCAACGAGCTGCGGTCGGTGCTCAGCCCCCGTGCTGGGAACCCATCGACGCCAGCTGCGTGATGGCGTCACCGGACAGCTTCCACTGTCCGTCGACCTTGACGTACGACAGTTCCATGTCGATCGGTTCGGGTGCGTGCGGGCTCTTCACCGCCACGGTGACCTCGGCATTGTTCATGCCCTGCGCTTTGACCGACTTCACCGTGTACACGTCCGGGGTGTAGCCGGCGGCGCTCGACCCCTTCGCGTAGCCCTGGATCGCCGGCAGGGTGGCGGGATCGGTGGTGTCGACGACCGTGGCGAGATCGGCCTGCGAGGTGGCCGGGTCGACCGCCTTGCGGAGGATGGCCTGGGCGTCCTCATTGGTGAGACCGATAGCGGCGTTCGTCGCGTTGCTCGCCGCCGACTTCGCCGCCTCGGTCGCCGAACCGGCGGCCGCCGAGGCCTTCGCGGCAGCCGAACCGGCCATCTCGGACGCCTTCGCCGCGCCGGAACTGAGAATCGCCGACGCCTTGTTGGTGTCGACGGTGGGCGTGCCGTTGTCGCTCGAGCAGCCCGCGACGACGAGCAGGGTCGATGCCGCGAGTAGACCGGCGGCCAGAGACTTCCGAACCTTCATTGGTTATTCCTCCTCTTGGGTAAGAGCACACTAACCCACCGAGGTCACCGGATGGACGAGCGAATCCGGCCGGGATTCGTCGGATCGATCACGCCCTGCCCGGCCGGTTGTGTCGTGGCCGCAACCGGGTGGTCGGCAACGTCGGTGCCGGCAGGTGCTGCACGGTGCCGGCGTATCCCTGGACCTGGCCGAATCGCTCACTGTGCGCCATCCACTGTTCGCGGAACGACACCATGTCGTCGTGGGTGCGGCCGACGAAGTTCCACCACATGATGATCTCCTCGCCGAACGGGGCACCGCCCAGGATCACCGCCCGCGCTGGTCCGTCGGATTCGTTGCGCAGCCGCAGATGTGTCGCGCCCACGCCGACGTAGCCGAGGTCGGTACGGGCCAGCGGGGCGGCCGACGAGTTCACCACCCGGATGTCGCCTGTGTCCACCAGGAGGCCGTGCTCGAACTCGGGATCGACCGACAGGTCGATCTCCGTTCCGGCATCCAGCGTCAGCTCTGCCCCCAGTAGCGGGGTGAAGGTGTGCACCGGGGAGCGCTCACCGGCGAGCTCGCCGAGAAACACCCGGAGCGAGGCGCCGTCGATTCGCGTCACCGGCGGGACGTAGTGCGCAAAATCGCGTGGCGTATCGACGGCGTCGGCGGGCAACGCCACCCACAACTGCACCCCGTGGAGGGTCGTGGTGTCGGGCGTGGAGACCTCGGTGTGGGCGATGCCGTGTCCCGCGGTCATCAGGTTGACCTCTCCGGGTCGCACCATCGCGTGATTGCCCATCGTGTCGCGGTGCTCGATCTCCCCGGTGAACAACCAGCTCACCGTCTGCAGCCCCGTGTGCGGATGGGGTGGCACGTCCATCCCGCCGGTCACCGACACGTCGTCAGGTCCGTAGTGGTCGGCGAAGCACCACGCGCCGATCAGTGACCGCTGACGTTGCGGCAGGGTCCGATGCACGGTCATCGCGCGCGGGCCGCCGAGCGGGACGTCGCGGGCGGTGAGCACCTCGACCCGAACGGACTCGGCACCGTCGGCGATTCCACTGTGAACCGTTGACCGGCAATCGATCTCGATCGGCGTGGCTTCCAGGTTGCTCATGGGGTGACCACCACCGCATCCTCGAACCTCATCGTGATCCGATCCACCGACGAGCTCATCACGGCGTGCCTGCCCAAGCGCAACGACCGTAACTCGTCGGCGATCGGGTGGTCACCCAACTCGAGCCGGGCACCACCGATGCGCGTCCGGGTGCCGGACGTCGACGTGAGTTTCCACGGTGTCATCCGCAACACGCCGTCGAGTTGGGAGTACGCGTTGAGCACGGTGTCGGACGGGTTGTCGGGCACCCGGATGCCTCGCCGGACGGTCAGATCGACGATGAGCCGGTCGTCGACGGTCACCCGACCGTGTCTGGTGGGGGAATCGTGGTCGACGTCGAAGTCCGCGGGGATCTTCGGGAAGCCCCAGATTCCGCGGCCGGCGGCCAGGGTGAACTCGCCGTCCACCGGGAGTCGGTGGACCAGTGCGCGTGCGTCCCCACGGGCGAGCCGGCGCAGCGAGGTGATCGCGGAGGCCGGCGGGGCGGCCGGGTCCTCGACCAGGAAACAGACCCCGAACTCGTTGTACGGACCGAGGTCCCCGTCGACGTAGTCGACGAACACCAGCATGCACATCGTGCGGCCGGGACGGGTGCGCAGTGGTCGTAGTCGTGCCGATCCGGTGCCGCCCGCCGCGGCGATCGCGTCGCTCGCGGCGCGGTAATCGGCGGTGAATCCGGCGACGAAGCAGCGGGCATGCCGGATCTCCACCGGCATCGTGACGGTGGTGCCCAGGACGTCGTGGGTCGAAGGGGCCGCGGTCATCGGGATGATCCTCTCGTAGCGATCGGCTAGAACTTGTTCTCGTTTCGCGTTCATCGTGTCAGGCCGGGCACGTTTGCGAAACCTCGAGTAGAAGTCGAGGGCAGCTGCGGGTCGATATCAGATCGAGATGTGATCTGTGACACCGTCCGGATTCGATTGTTGCACTGGTCAACCGTGTCCGATTTGCGGGGATCGGGGCTCGGGTCTCGTCGGTGCCGTGGATCGTGGTCCGTGTACTCCGTTCTGGGACTATTGTCCAGGTCACGCCTGGCTTATCGTGCATCACATGGCCGGTCAGGCCGGTGTGATGTCGGGGACCGAGGTGTCCGTGAACGCGAAGCGGAGGATGTCGGGTGAGTGTGGAGTCGGGATTGCCTGTCGGGTTGGAGCCGGTGGCGGGAGATCGGCGCAGTGAGGTGAGTCAGGTCGCGACCCCGAGTCGCGCGATCAGCGAATTCGGCCCCGGCCAGCGCGAGGTGACGCGTCTGGCGGACTATCGCGAAGACGGCGGTGCACTGCGTGAACAGCCTCGACCGAGCTTGTCGGCACGCGAGATCGAGGTGCTCCTGGCGTGGCTGGCGGCCGAATCGAAGGATGACGCGGCCGCGATGCTGTTCATCTCGGCGTCGACGGTGAGCACCCACCTCGCGCGCATCCGCGCCAAATACTCTGCCGTCGGACGCGACGCCCCGACCAAGGCTCATCTGCTCGCGCGGGCGCTCCAGGACGGATACACCAGCCTCGACCGCTGGTGACCGGTAGGCGTCAGCGCACGCCGAGGTCGCGGGACAGCGACGGCCAGGTGCGATACAGGTCGTCCTCCCAGTAGCCCCACGAGTGCGTGCCGGCCGGCCGGAAGTCCACCACGGCCGGAATGTGCAGCTCCACCAGTCGCTGCGCCATCTGGTGCGTGCACTGGTTGATGGCCGCCTCGATGAGTCCGCCGAGCGCCACCTGATTGGCCAGCGTGAAGCCGTTGCCGCCGATGAGGGGATCGCCGAGCACCTCGTGCGGCCCGGGCAGGCCGGTGCCCGACGTCATGTAGATCTTGGTCCCGCGCAGCTTGGCCGCGTTGATGTACGGGTCGTTGGCCTTCCAGCCCGGCCCGTTGACGGGTCCCCACATGTTGGTCATGTCGCCGCCGCCACGGCTCTCGACGACCAGCCGGATGTATTCCTGTCCGACGGGATCGCTCGTCCGCGCACACCCGCTGAACGCCGCCACCGATCGGTAGAGCTTCGGCGCGGCGATCGCCAGATTGAGGACCGAGGTGCCCGACATCGAGATCGCCGCGATCGACTGGACCCGCGTGGTGCGGAAGGTGGCGTCGATCAACGGGGGGAGTTCCCTGGTGAGGAAGGTCTGCCACTTGTTGCGGCCGAGGATCGGGTCGTCACGCTGCCAGTCGGTGTAATAGGAGAACGCGCCGCCGATCGGTGTCACCACGTAGACGTTCTTCTTGGCGAAGAAATCCTTGTATGTGGTGCGCGCGTCCCATGTCGCCGAATCCTCGCCGCCGCCGGCCCCGTTGAGGAGATAGAGCGTGGGCGCGGGCTTCGAGCGGTCGCGCGGGGTCAGGACGGTGACCGGGATGACCTTGTTCATCGACGCCGAGTACACCGACAGCGTGACCTGCTGTGGGTCGTCGTCGTAGCTGCTGACGACGCGCGACTGCGGTGCGGCCGACGCCCCGGTCGTTCCGCAGAGCAAGGCGGCGACGACACCGAGTATCGCCACCATCGCACCGACCGTCACACGTCGTCGTGTACGCACTGTTCTCCCCACCCGTCTCTACTGAATCCGTGGTGCACCAGTGTAACGGGCGTTCCGTGGCGGACCGACCCGCTACGGTGGGGGAGTGACCACCACGGGGGCGGCCAATGACTCCGAGCTACTGCGTACGTTGCTGGCCGAATCCGCCCGCGGCAACCGCGGCTCCTTCGCCCGTCTCTACGACCTGACGAGTTCGCGGATCTACGGGCTGGCGCTGCGGGTGGTCGTCGACCGCAATTACGCGGAGGAAGTCGTCCAGGAGGCGTATCTCCAGTTCTGGCAGCGTGCCGCCGACTATCAGCCCGCCCGGGGGCCGGTCATCAGCTGGATGATGACGATCGCCCATCGACGTGCGGTCGACCGGGTGCGGTCCGAGGAGCTGCAGCATCGCAAGGTCGGTGAGTACGGCGCGACCAATCAACCGGCCGATGCGCCCGCGCCGTTGGACATCGTGGTCGACAACGAGGCGACCACCGAACTGCGGACGTGTCTGAATCGGCTCACCGATCTGCAGCGCAACAGCATCGAGATGTCCTATTTCGGCGGCCTGACGTTTCCGGAGGTCGCCGAACACACCTCCACGCCACTGCCGACCGTCAAGTCCCGCATCCGCGACGGGCTGCGCAAGCTGCGTGACTGCCTGAGGGGCCGGGATCATGCCTGACACCGACTGGCTCGACGACCACGTCGAACTGTTCGCCGTCGACGCACTTGCCGCCGACGAGCACGAGCGCACCCAGACCGAACTCGATGACCTGGCCCCCGTCGAACGGGGCATCTACGACCGGCGCATTGCCGAAACCCGTTCCGCCATAGCCGATTTCGCGAGCGCATATGCGCACGAAGCGCCGGTGGAGCTGCGGGATCGGGTCCTGGATCGCGTGGCCGGTGAGCCGCCGGCGCTGGACGGCGATGCCCCGGCAGACGACGCCACGACGGGCGACGCAACGGCAGGCGACACCACCGCAGGCGTTGCCAGGGCAGACGACGCCACGGCACCGGCCGCCGCGCCTGAATCGGCGCCGGTCGTCCCGATCGACCGGGCCCGCAGCCGGCGGCGCCGGGCGGCGCTCATCGCCGCGGCCGCCGTCGCGGTGGCGGTGGCGCTCGGGGCCGGTGTGCTCATCGGCCGCACCACCGCGCCCGAGCAACCGGCCACATCCACGATCGCGCAGACCCAGCAGCAGATCGCCGATGTCCTCGCGGCGCCGGACGCCCAACTCTCGGCGGGCCGCCTCGACGACGACCGCGGCGTCATCACGGTGGTCAGCTCGCGCGGCCGCAATCAGGCGGTCGCCGTGCTCCGCGACCCGCGCAACCCGGTCCCGGCGGACCGCACGTTGCAGCTGTGGCTGGTCGGCAAGGCGGCACAACCGGTGTCGGCCGGACTCGTACCACCCGGAGGGGCCGGCGCGCCCACGCTCGTCGACGAGCTCGACGGCGCCTCGGTGCTGGCGGTCACGATGGAGCCGCGGGGCGGGTCGGCACAACCGACCACACCGATCCTCGTGCAGGTGCCGATCTGACCCGCCGAACACCCGTCACGGACCGAACAGCCATCACGCGTCGAACACCCGTCACCCGCCGAACACCCGTCACGCGCCGAACACCCGTCATGCGCCGAACACCCGTCACGCGCCGAACACCCGTCACGCGGTGGCCCGGCGATACAGGATGAGCGACACCGGGATACACGCCACGAGGATGACGACGCTGCAGCCGACCGAGTAGCCGATGGCGTGGTCGGCCACCCATCCGGTGGCCGGCGGGAAGTCGGGCGGCGCGGCGTTGCCGAACTTCTGCCGGGCGGCGGTGGCGACGGCGGTCACCGGACTCCATTCGGCGATCGGCCGGAGAAACCCGGGCAGACTCTGCGCCGAGATGAACGCGCTGGACAGGAAGGTCAGCGGGAACATCCACAGGAACCCGAGGCTTTGCGCCACTTCGACATTCGGTGCCGCGAGTCCGGTGACCGCACCGACCCACGCCATGGCGAGGGCGAACAGGACGATGACGCCGAACGCGACCACGGCGTCGAGCAGACTGCCGTCGACGCGCCAGCCGATGGCCAACCCGCACAACACCATCACCGCCAGGCCGAGTGCGCCGAGCAGCATGTCGGAGCCGACGCGCCCGGCGATCACCGCCAGCCGCGACATCGGCAGGGAGCGCAGGCGGTCGATGATGCCGTCGGACATGTCGTTGGCCAGCCCGACGGTGGTGAACGCCGCATTGAACACGACTGTCTGCGTGAAGATCCCGGCCATCAGGAACTCCCGGTAGGCGCCACCGCCGAACGTCGCACCGAAGACATATGCGAACAGGAACACGAACATCAGCGGTTGGATCGTCGCGCTGACCAACAGGGTCGGAATCCGCCGAACGGTCAGCAGGTTGCGCTCGATGAGGACCGCGGTGTCGGTCAGGGTCACACCGGCTCCAATCGTTCGGTGAGAGAGAGGAATACGTCGTCGAGGGTGGGGGAGGAGACCTCGGCGTCCACGATGTCGATGCCGGCGCGGTCGCACGCCTTCACCGCGTCCACGCCGGAGCGTGAGCCGTCGGCGACGGCCACTGTCCAGGTGGTGGCTCCGGCGCGACGCGGCATGCCGAGCCCGACGTCGGCGAGCGTCGTCGCGATCAGGTCATCGTGTCCCTGTGCCGTGACCGCGACCTCGATGGTGAGAATCGATTGTGCGGTCGTCGTTTTCAGTTCGCCGGCCGTCCCCTGGGCGCGGACCGTGCCGTGGTCGATGACGGTGATCTCGTCGGCCAGCGCGTCGGCCTCCTCGAGATACTGGGTGGTCAGCAGCACGGTGGTCCCCGACGACACCTGCCCGCCGATCACCTCCCACATCTGGCGTCGCCCCCGGGGATCGAGACCGGTGGTCGGTTCGTCGAGGATGATCAGGTCCGGACGGTTGATGAGCGCGCCCGCCAGGTCCAACCGCCGCCGCATGCCGCCGGAGTAGGTGCGCATCGGCCGGCCGGCGGCCTCGGTGAGTGCGAGCTCCGAGATCAGTTCGCGTGCACGGTCGGACGCCTCGGTCCGCGTCTGCCCGTACAGCTGCCCGACGAGGCGCAGGTTCTCGAATCCGGTGAGCGTGCCGTCCACCGCGGCGTACTGGCCCGAAACCCCGATCCGCCGGCGGACCGCGTCGGGGTCCCGGACTGCGTCGTGGCCGCACACCTCGACGGTGCCGGCATCGGGCCGCAGCAGGGTGGCGACGGTCCGTACCGTGGTGGTCTTGCCGGCCC
Source organism: Gordonia sp. NPDC003424 (assembly GCF_053588655.1). Lineage (NCBI taxonomy): Bacteria > Bacillati > Actinomycetota > Actinomycetes > Mycobacteriales > Gordoniaceae > Gordonia > Gordonia sp. NPDC003424. Next base: position 69,588 of record NZ_JBSFQJ010000024.1, on the reverse strand, counting down.
CGTTGGGGCCCAGCAGTGCGTGCACGGTTCCTTGTGCGACTTCGAGATTCAGGTCGGCGAGCGCGTGCACGCGGGGCCCCCGCCGCAGCAGGCCGGACCGGTAGGTCTTGGACACGCCGGACAGCCGGATGTCAGTCATGCTGTGTCGTGGCATCTGCGCGGTCACCCCCCGTCTTCGCCGCAGCGGCATCCATCGCACGGATCAGGCTGGCCGGCCGCATGTCTCGCCAGTTCTCCTCCACGTACGTCAGGCAGTCGTCATGCCCGGCGGGGCCGTGCACGACGCGCCAGCCCTCGGGGACGGGCGCGAACTCGGGCCACAGGGAGTGCTGGCCCTCGTCGTTGACGAGTACGAAGAACACGCCTTCGGTGTTGTCGAACGGGTTGGTCATGATTCCTCCTCCTTGAACTCGGTACTGATGTCGAGAACGGCCGCGAACCGGGAGACGTTCTCCGGCTGCAGCATCTGAGCGTGTGTACAGTCCACGACGATCTCGTCGATGGTCCCCGCTACGCGATCACGCCAGTCGGCGACGGCCGGTGGTCCGGGCGGGGTATCGGCGCCGGCGGTCACGAAGGTCAGGTCGCCCCCGAACACGCCCGGCTGCCAGCCGGCGGCCAGATCGGTTGCGGCGCGAAACACTTCGTGCACGGTCTCGAACTCGCCGAGGGTCAGGCCGCCGAGTGTCCCGCCGGCGGCGCGGACCGCCTCCCACGCCGTCGGCACGTCAGGTTCGGAATCGTCTGTGGCGAGACCGAACTCGTTGAGCAGCTCACCCAGCGACGGTGCGACGGCCAGTTCGGGACGACCGGCGAGGACGAACGAGTCGAGCAGCGTCAGCGACGCGACCTCATCGCCGGCGGCCTCGAGTTGCACCGCCATCTCGTGCGCGACGAGCCCACCGAGCGACCAGCCGAGCAGGTGATACGGGCCGTGCGGTGTCACCGTCCGGATCCGTGCCACATAGTCGGCGGCGAGGTCCGCGATCGTCGGTACCGCCGGCAGCCCGCTCAGTGCGGGATTCTGCAGCGCGTACAGTGCGCGATCGGCGCCGAGGTGCGGCAGCAGCGCGGCGAAACTCCAGGACAGGCCGATGGCGGGATGGATCACGAACAGCGGCGGCGCGTCGGACGTGGTGCGGCGCAACGCGAGCAGCGGATCGAACCCGTGGATCCTCACCCCGTCCCCTGCGTCCCCCGTGTTCCCCTCGCCGAGCGAGCAGAGTTCGGCGGGCGTCGGTGCGGCGAACAGTGCGGCCACCGGCACCTCCCGGCCGAGCAGATCACTCAGTCGCGCGCTCACCGCGGTGGCCATCAGCGAGTTGCCGCCGAGGTCGAAGAATCCGTCGTCGGCACCGATTGCGGCACCGTCGATCTCGAGGATCTCGGCGAACACATCGGCGATCTGCCGCTCGGTCCCTGGTCGCGGTGCTCGGGACCGACTCTCGACGCCGACCTCGGGAAGCCTTGTGCGATCGAGTTTTCCGGTGGGCGTCAACGGCACCTCGGCCAACCGCGTCACCGAGGCCGGCCGCATGTGTCGCGGCAGGCGGGCGGCGAGGTGCGCGCGCAGTGCCGACTCCTCGACCGGACCGTCGCCGGCCGTCGTGACGTAACTGCGCAGCGCCGGTGCGCCGCCGGATTCGTCGACGACGGTCACGGCGAAGTCGACGGACGGGTGGGCGGCCAGGGCGTCGTCGATCTCCCCGAGCTCGATCCGGAATCCGCGGATCTGGACCTGCCCGTCGGCGCGCCCGACGTATTCGATCCGACCGTCGGCGGTCGGCCGCACCAGATCGCCGGTGCGGTACATACGCCGACCCGCATGGTCGTCACCGGTGACCATCGGTGCGGGAACGAATCGTGTTGCGGTGAGACGAGGTCGGCGATGGTAACCGCGGGTCACCTGACCGCCGAGGAGATACAGTTCGCCGATCACCCCGGGCGGAACCGGATGCAGTCGCCGATCCAGGACCAGCGCCCCGACCCCGTTGTTCGGTGTCCCGATGGTCAGCGGAGCGTCGGGGCGCAGTGGGGTGCTTCCGGTGGTGATCACCGTGGTCTCGGTCGGCCCGTAGACGTTGATCATGGTCCGGCCGGGTGCCCAGCGACGGACCAGTTCCGTGCCGAACGCTTCACCGCCGACGGCGAGGGTCATCAGGCCGGCGGTCGCGTCGGGGTTCATGCTCGCGACGGCGGCCGGAGTGACGAAGGCATGGCTGACCCGGTGGCGTTCGATGAACCGCTCGAGGTCGCGGCCGCCGAAGATCCCCGGCGGCACGATGGCGAGCGTTGCGGCGCCGGCGGCGGCCAGCAGGAACTCCAGCACCGACGCGTCGAAGCTCGGCGAGGCGAAATGCAGGACACGCGAATCGGTTCCGGGGCTCATGCGATCGGCCAGTTCGTCGTGCACGGCGGCGAGGCCGCGGTGCCCGACCAGCACACCCTTCGGTCGGCCGGTGGACCCGGAGGTGTAGATGACGTAGGCGAGCTGGTCGGCGTGCACTGGCGCACCACGTTCGCTCGTCCGGATCGGTGCGGGTGAGGAATGCCCGAGGCGTGTTCTGGTGGACGGGGCGTCGAGCTCCAGCACGGCGACGCGCTCGCCGATACGGGACCGATATCCGGTGGTGGTCACCACCAGTGCCGCTCCACTGTCGTCGAGCATGTGCGCGATGCGCTCCGCCGGATAGGTCGGGTCGATCGGCACGTAGGCGGCACCGCTCTTGACGATCGCCCAGATGGCGACCAGCGCCTCGATCGACCGCGGGATGGCCATCGCCACCACGCATTCGGCCCGGTCACCGACGCCGCGTCCGAGCAGGACCCGGGCGAGCCGATTGGCTCGCGCATCGAGGTCCGCGTAGGTGATCGCGTCGCCGTCGGTCACGGCCGCCCACCCATCCGGATTCGCCCGGACCGCTGCGGCGAGAAGTTCCTCGAACGTCCTCGTCGGGGCGGCGGCGGGCCCGGTCGCCGGGCTGAGCGCGGCCACCTCGAGGGGATCGGTGACGCGGAGATCGCCGATGGGGCGGTCGGGGTCGGCGATCAGTCCTCGCAGCACCCGCAGGTAGCGGGTGAGGATCTGCTCGACGTCGGCATCGCGGTACCGATCGGCCGCATACGTCACCTCCACCGCGGCCGGCCGATCCGGCGACGACATCCCGGTCACGGTGAACTGCATGTCGAATTTTGCGGTGCGCGTGCCGATCTCGGCGAGTTCGAGACTCAGGTCTGCGGTGACCGGAATGCGTTCGGCGGCCGGCGAGTCGGCGAAATCATGGACGGACAGGGCGATCTGGAACAGCGGATGCCGACCGGGCTCGCGCACCGGATTCACCTCGGCGACGACGTCGTCGAACGGTGCGTCCAGATGGTCGAGCGCGCTCAGGTCGGCGGCCCGTACGTCGTCGAGCAGTTGCGCCGCGGGGAGCTCCGGCGACAGCCGGGTGCGCAGGGCAAGGGTGTTCACGAACATCCCGACGACCTGCGAGTAGTCGGCTCCGCTGCCGGTGCGCGGGGAGCGGTTGGCGACTGGCGTGCCGATCACCAGATCGTCGCCGACCCCGAGTCGGTGCAGCAGGATCGCCAGCGCGGTGTGCAGCAGCGAGAACGGTGTGATCGAGCGTGCACGGGCGAAATCGGTTACCGCGTTGCGCAGTTCGTCATCGATCTCACGGCTGATGGTCGCCCCTGCAGGCCCGTCGGTGGGCACGTCCGGCAGGGTTGCGTCGAGGGTGGTCTCGGCGGGTGCGCCTGCGAGCAGTCCGGCCCAGTGGTCGAGGTCGACTGCTGCCGCGTCACCGGAGTCGCGCGCCTCGAGCGCGTAATCGCGGTAGTCGACGGCGGCGGCCGGCCAGTCGGTGGTGCGGCCCGCCGTCCGCTCGGTATAGGCCGAGATCAGATCGGTCGCGAGCAGCGGCAGGGACGCGCCGTCGGCGGCGATGTGGTGGATCACCAGAACCAGGGTGTGATCGTCGGGGCCGTGCGTGAGGACCGCCGCGCGTAGCGGGGGCTCGGTGGTGATGTCCATCGGCCGCAGCAGCTCTCGCTCGACGATGACCTCGTCGCCGGTGGCGACGAGGTCGCCGACGACGGCCGCGGCATCGTCGCGGACGTGTCCCACCGGTGTCTCGTCGACGACCGGGTAGATCGTCCGCAGCACGGCGTGGCGGCTCACGAGGTCGACCAAGGCCGCGCGCAGCAGTCCGGTGTCGAGCGTGCCGTCCAGGTGGATCGCGAACGGCATGAGGTAGTCGGTGGCGTCCGGGGCGGAGCGTGCCAGCGACCACAGCCGACGTTGCATCGGCGCCAGCGGGATACACGTCGGACGTGGGTGTTCTGGCGCCGGCCCGGCGCTGGTGTGGGCTCTCGCGCCGGCCGGCATCCGGGCGGCGAGTGCGCCGATGGAGGCGACGTCGAAGATGTCGGCGACCCGCCAGTCGACGCCGGGGGCGACCCGACGCAACCGGCTGGCGAGTGCGGTGGCCTGCAGTGAGGTGCCGCCCAGATCGAAGAAGTCGGCGTCGAGGTCGATGCCTGCGGCGTCCGTCCCGAGGACCGACGCGACGGTCGCGACGAGGGCCTGCTCGGCGGCCGTGTCGGCCGATCGGCCGGAGCGCGGCGCGCCCACCGGCACCGGTAGCGCCGTCCGATCGAGCTTTCCGTTGGTGGTCAGCGGGATTCGGTCGAGGACGGTCACCGACGACGGCATCATCTGCCGGGGCAGTCGGGCACGCAGCGCGGTGCGCAGGTCCGCTTCGGTCGGGTTCGGCCCCGTCGGGTTCGGCCCCGTCGGGTTCGGCCCCGTCGGGTTCGGCCCCGTCGGGTTCGGCCCCGTCGGGTTCGGCCCCGTCGGGTTCGGCTCCGTGGGGTCCGCGTGGAGCGTGACATAGGACGCGAGGGCCGCGTCGGCGCCGGAGCCGTGCACGAGCGTGGTGGCGAAGTCGACGGCGGGGTGAGAGGTCAGGGCGGCGGACACCTCGTCGAGTTCGATGCGGACGCCGCGTACCTTCACCTGGTTGTCGCTGCGTCCGTGATACACGAGTGCACCTTCGACGTCGTGGTGCACGATGTCGCCGGTGCGGTACATCACCGCACCGTCCGTCGCGAATCCGGTTGGTGCCGACACGAATCGGGTGGCGGTCAGACCGGGCCTGCCGAGATATCCGCGGGCCACCCCCGGGCCGGCGAGATAGAGTTCGCCCGGCACCATCGGCGGCACCGGCCGCAGCCGATGGTCGAGCACCAGCGCCGTGCAGCCCGGAATCGGTGTGCCGATGGTGATCGGCGCATCCGGACGCAGCGGTGCGGAGATGGTCGAGACGATGGTGGTCTCGGTGGGGCCGTAGTTGTTGCGGTAGTCGCGGCCGGCGGACCAGCGTTCGACGAGCGCGGCGGTGGATGCCTCACCGCCCACGCCCAGCGTTCGCAGATCCGGCAGGTCGGCCTCGCCGGTCGCGGCGGCCAGGGCCGCCGGCGTGCAGAAGGCGTGCGTGATCCGTTCGGCGGCAAGGAACTCGACGAGTTCGTCGCCACCGTAGATGGTAGGCGGGGCGATCACCAGGGTGGCGCCGGTGGTCAGTGCCAGCAGGAACTCGAGGATCGCGGCGTCGAAGCCCGGAGAGGCGAAGTGCAGGGTGCGGTCACCGGCACCGACGCCGTAGGCCTGCTGCTGAGCCCGGGCGAACGTCGCAAGCCCCCGATGGGTGACGATGACGCCCTTGGGTTTTCCGGTGGACCCACTGGTGTAGACCACGTACGCGGCGGTGTCGGGATTGCGCCGTGCGGCGCGGTGGCGCAGGTGCGTCCGGGTCGGCGCCGGGCGGGCGTCGAGCTGCTCGGTGGTGAGCCACCAGACGTCGCGCGGCAACTCGTCGAGGCGGCCGGTGCCGGTGATCCCGAGGACCGCCTGCGCGTCGTCGAGCATGTGCCGTAGCCGTTGCGCCGGATGGCGGGGGTCGAGCGGGAGGAGGGCGGCTCCGGCCAGGGTGACCGCCCAGGTCGCGGTCACCGACTCGGCCGAGCGGTCGAGGGCAACGGCGACAACGTCTTCGGCGCCGATGCCCATCGCGGCCAGGCCGTGCGCCCATCGTCGGGCCCGCTCGTCGAGGGCCGCATAGGTGAGGCGGGTGCGTCCGTCGTCGACCGCCACGGTGTGCGGGTGGGCGATCACGGTGTGCGCCAGGAGTTCGGCCAGATGGGTCGGTGCGGCGAGTGGGTCGGCGCCCCGCAGTGGGCCGGCGGCGAGGTCGAGGTCGTCGATCGGGCGGTGCGGATCCGCGACGATCTGCCGGCTCAACGCCACAAAGGTGCGGGCCATGTCCTCGACACGGGCGCGGCTGAACCGGTCGGTGGCGAAGGTGAAGCGCGCGGTGTCACCCCGCAGCCGCAGTTCGAGGTCGAATCGGGATGCGCCGGTGTCCACTTCATCGACGGTCACCTCGAGGCCGGGCAGGTCGACGTCGATGCCGAGCATCGAGTCCGGATCGCCCACGGCCGCATCGACGGCGAGCGAGATGGTGAAGATCGGATGCCGTCCGGTCCGCGGCGGGTTCACGGTCGCGACGACCTGCTCGAACGGCAGCTCGGCGTGGGACAGCGCGTCGAGGTCGGTGCGGCGGACCTCGTCGAGGAGCGAGGCGAATCCGGCGGAGCCGTCCACGCGTGTGCGCAGCACCACCGAGTTGACGAACATGCCGACGAGGCCGGCGAGCCGGGGATCGGGACGACCGGCGACAGGGGTGCCGATCACCACGTCCGACGGTGTGCCCCCCACGTGCACATCGGGGTCCGCGTGCAGTCGGTGGAGCAGCGCGGCGAAGACCGCGTGCAGCGCGATGAAGTCGGTGGTGCGGTCGTCGGCGAGCGAGCGCAGCGCCCGGCGCAGGTCGGCACCGAACTCCACTTCCACCGCGTCGGCAGACGGAACCGATTCGGGCGGAGCCGATTCGGACGGAACCGATTCGGCCACAACGGGGTCCGGGAGGAGGATGGGGGTGGGATCGAGCGAGTCGAGTTCTCGACCCCACCACCCGGCCAGCTCGTCGAACCGGCCCTCCAGATTCGCGGCCTGCCACCGGAGATGGTCGCGGTAGCCGACCGGAAGCGGTGCCTGCGTGGGTGATCGACCGTCACGGAGGTCCGCGTAGGCGCCGCCGATGTCACTCGCGAGCGGCGCCATCGACCATCCGTCGGCCGCGATGTGATGCACGACGATGGTCAGCTTGTGTGAGCCGGCGATGCGGTGCAGCGCCGCCCGGATCGGTGTGTCGACGGTGAGGTCGAACGGGCGCGCCGCCAGATCCGCTGCAGCGGTCTCCCATTCGGCGTGGGACACGGTGGTCGGCGTCAGGTGCGGACACGCGTCGGCCGCTGCGCGGATCTCCATGCCCGGCCGGCCGTCGTGGTCGGGGTACACGGTCCGCAGGGGTTCGTGGCGATCGATGGTGTGTCGCAGCGCGCCGCGCAACGCCTCGACGTCGAGGTCGCCGCGCAGGTCGAGCGCGAACGCGATGTTGTACTGGCCCGACCCGGCATCGGTCGCCTGGTTGAGAAACCACAACTGTTGTTGTGCCGGTCCGGGATCCACCTGCGCATCGGGGTTGTGACCGAGTTCGGCGAGCCGCCGGTCCTCGCCGGGATGCGCGTCGTCGATGTCTCCGAGGACGTGTGCGATCCCGGCGATCGTCGGATGGTCGAAGAGGTCGCGGACGGAGATCCGCCGGTCTGCGCTGCTCGGCAGCCGTTCGACGACGTGGATGGCGGACAACGAGTTTCCGCCGAGATCGAAGAAGTCGTGATCGCGGCCGATGGTGGCGGGATCGATCCCGAGTTGGGTGGCAACGATGTCGACGACCAGCCGTTCGGCCGCGGTCTCCGGTGCCGCAAGGTCGGGGGCACTGGCAAGGTCGGCGGCACCGGCGGGGTCGGCGGCACGGTCGGCACCGGGAGCCGGCAGGGCACGGAAGTCCACCTTGCCGATCGGCGTGGTTGGGATCTCGTCGAGCTCGACGATGGCACTCGGCACCATGTGGCGTGGGAGGCGATCGGCGAGGCGGGCCCGCAGCGACGGGGCGCTCGATTGGCTTGTCGGATCGAGTGTCACGTAGGACACCAGCCGCGCCTGCGCACCGTCGCCGAGTGTGGTGGTCACCGCGGCACGGACCGCGTCGTCGGCCACCAGCACCGCATCGATCTCACCGAGTTCGATGCGGTGACCGCGGATCTTGGTCTGGTGATCGGCGCGGCCCCGGAACTCGAGCTCGCGGTCGGTGGTCCAGCGCACCAGATCGCCCGTGCGGTACATGCGGTCACCCGGGTCACCGAACGGGTTGGCCACGAACCGCTTGGAGGTCAGCGGTCGCACGCCGTGGTAGCCGCGCGCGAGATGCCCTCCGGCGATGTAGAGTTCGCCGACCGCGCCGGGTGTGACCGGCTGCAGGCGTTCGTCGAGCACCATGGCGGCGATGCCCCGGATCGGCCGGCCGATGGTGACGGTCGGATCATCCGGGTCGATCTCGTCGGTGACGGTGGCGACCACGGTGGTCTCCGTCGGACCGTACGCGTTGTAGAGGGCGCACGATGCCGACCAGCGACGCACCACCTCCGGGTTCGGATGCTCGCCGCCGATCACCAGTGCCTGCAGGTCGGGCACGTCGTCGGGCGACATCGTGGTGAGCAGTGACGGCGTCAGGAACGCATGGGTGATTCGTGCGGTGCGCATCAGTTCGGCCAGATCGCTACCGCCGACCGTCTCGGCCGGCGCGATGTGCATGGTGGCGCCCGCCGCGGTTGCCATCAGGATCTCGAGGATCGACGCGTCGAAGCTCGGTGAGGCGAGGTGCAGTGTCCGGCTCGAACCGGTGAGATCGAATCCGACGACCTGCTGTGCGGCGAAGTCGGCCAGGCCGCGGTGACTCACCACGACGCCCTTCGGCGTTCCGGTGGTGCCGGATGTGTAGATCAGGTAGGCGGGCTGGTCGACCGACGGGGGCGCACCGAGTTCGTCGCCGGCGACCGGCTCATCCGAGAGGTCCTGTCGGGCAGCCATTGTCGACGGGTCGTCGAGCAGAATGGTGGGGAGTACGGGGGAGGTCGCGGCACTGGGCGGCACCGATCCGCTGCGGCTGACCAGCAACCGGGCCCCGGAATCGTCGAGCATGAACGCGATCCGCTCGGCCGGATACCGCGGATCGATCGGCACCCAGGCCGCGCCGGTGCGGGCGATGGCCCACAGCGTGACGATCCAGTCGGCGCTGCGGGGTAACGACACCGCCACGAAGCGCTCGGGACCCGCGCCATGGGCGATGAGGACCCGGGCGAGGCGGTTGGCGGCCGCGTCGAGTTCCCGGTAGGTCAGCTCGGAGGTATTGTCACACAGCGCAATACGGTCACCACCCGTCTCGACGGCGCGCGCGAGGATCTTGGTCAGGTGTTCCACCGGGCGGCGACCTGCGCCGACCGCCGGAACTAGATCGAGGTGTTCGTGCGCCTCGAGCAATCCGATGTCCCCGATCGGTGCGTCGGGTGTGGCCGTGACGGCGTCGATCAGTCGCAGCAGGCGCCGGGCGAGGGTGTGCACGTTCTCGCGGTCGAACAGCGCTGTCGCATAATCGATGTCGACGCCGATGCCCTCCGGTGTGCCGTCGGCTCCGGTGCGCTCGACAAACGTGAACTGCAGATCGAACTTCGTGTGGCCGGTGTCCACGCGCGACGCGGTGGCCGACAGCCCGGCGAAGTCCAGCTCGATCGCCGAGCTGTCCTCGACGGCGACCGACACCTGGAAGAACGGGTGGACAGCGGACGAACGGTCCGGATTCAGCAGCGTGACCAGACGGTCGAACGGGAGATCGGCATGACTGAGCGCGGCGAGATCGGTGTCGCGGACCTCGGCCAGCAACGCGGCGAACGACGCCGCCTTGTCGACACGGGTGCGCAACGCGACCGTGTTGACGAACATGCCCACCATCGCGTCGAGGTCCGCGTCGCCACGCCCGGACACCGGTGTACCGACGGTGATGTCGTCGCTGGTGGAGTAGCCGCGCAACAGTACGGCGACCGCGGCATGCAACGCTATGAAGGTCGTGACGCCGCGGTGCTCGGCGAGCCCGGCGAGTCGCCGATGGGCCGCGACGGGGATGCCCGCGTGGAGCCGGGCTCCCTGGACGGCGGGCACCCGGGGTCGCGGACGGTCGAGCGGGAGTTCGGTCTCACCGGGCACCCCGGCGAGGCGATCCGTCCAGAACTCGACGTCGTCGGCGGTCGGCGATCCCGGTGCGGTGTCGGCGAGCCGAGCCTGCCGCGCCGCACTCACCTGCGAGTAGCTCACCGGAAGCGGCGACCACGACGGCGCCACATCATCGCGACGGGCCCGATAGGCCGCCGCGAGGTCGGCGGCGAGCGGGGCCAGCGACCACCCGTCGGCGGCGAGGTGATGGATCGCGACCGTCAGTCGGTGATCGTCGTCGCCGAGCCGCACCAGCCGTGCCCGGATCGGTATGTCGCGCTCGAGGTCGAAAGGTGCAGCGGCGAACTCGCGGTCGGCGGGGATGTGGTCGCAGGTGGCGTCGAGCAGTGGGAGATCCACCTGCGTCGCGCCGGCATCACCGACGACGCCGTGGGCGACGCCGTCACGTTCCTCGACCGTCGTGCGCAGCGGCTCGTGCCGGGCGACGACGTCGGTCAGCGCGGCGCGCAGTGCCCCGGTGTCGAGGGTGCCCACGAGGCGCACGGCGAACGGGATGTGATAGCTGCCGGCCGCCGCCGGGTCGAGGCGCTCGGCGACCCAGAGCCGGTGCTGCGCGGGCGACAGGGGAATGGGGCCGGTGACGATCTCGGGCTCCGGCGGCCCGGCGACATCGTCCGGCAGGCCGTCGACCGGAACCGGCAGTCGCCGCGCGAGATCCGCGAGGTCCTCGGCGTCGAAGACGGTCCGCAGATCGATCCGCCGGCCGGTCGCCCGGGACAACCGTGCCGTCACCCGGCTCGCGGACAGCGAATCGCCGCCGAGCACGAAGAAGTTGTCCGACATGGAGATCGGAACCCCGCCGAGCACCGCGCCGACCGTGTCGGCCACGAGCTGTTGCACGGGGCCGTGGGGGTCGGTGACCGCGGCACGATCCGGCATCGCCGGAGCGGGCAGGGCCCGGCGATCCAGCTTTCCGTTGGCCGTGGTCGGCAAGTCGTCGAGGACCGTGATCACCGTCGGCACCATGTGTTCGGGCAGGAGCGCGGCGAGCTCGGCACGCAGATCCCGGGTACGCAGCCCGGTGTCGCCGGCGACGTAGCCGAGCACCGTGTGGGCGCCGGCGACGACGTCGTCGCGCACCGTCACCCCGGCGCCGCGTACGCCGTCGAGGCGGGCGAGTGTCGCCTCGATCTCGCCGGGCTCGACCCGCTGCCCGCGGATCTTCACCTGAGAGTCGCTGCGGCCCAGGTATTCCAGCTCGCCGTCGCGGCGTCGCCGGACCAGGTCGCCCGTGCGGTACAGACGAGCACCGGGGCGGAACGGGTCGGCGACGAACCTCGCGGCGGTGAGGTCGGGACGATGACGGTAGCCACGCGCGAGTTGCACCCCGCCCAGATACAGTTCGCCGATCGCACCGATCGGCTGCGGCGCGAGCCGGTGATCGAGCACATGCGCCGAGGTGTTCGCGATGGGGGATCCGATCGGAACCGTTTTGGCGTCCGCCCGGACATCGTCGTGGTTGGTCACGTCGACCGCGGCCTCGGTGGGGCCGTACAGATTGTGCACGGGGCCATCGGTGAGCTTGCCGATGGCGGTGACGGTGTCGGGGGTCAGTGCCTCACCGCTGGTGATGATGCGGCGCAGCGACCGCAGATCATCGGCGGTGGTGTCGTCGTCGGCAAACGCGGCGGCGAACACCGACAGCATCGACGGTACGAAATGGGTGGTGGTGATCGAGTGCTCGGCGATCACGTCGCGCAGATACCACGGGTCGCGGTGCCCGTGCGGACTCGGGATGACCAGCACCGCACCGGAGATCATCGGCCAGAAGAACTCCCACACCGACACGTCGAAGGTGGCCGGCGTCTTCTGCAGGACGCGGTCGTCGGCGGCGAGCTGGTATTGGTCGGCCATCCACAGCAGCCGGTTCACGATGGCGCGGTGACTGATCATGACGCCCTTGGGTTTTCCGGTCGAGCCCGAGGTGAACAGCACGTAGGCCGGGTGATCGGGTAGCAGCCGCCGTCGCGGGGTGGAGGCGTGCCGGCGCTCGGTGAGTGCGCCGAGGGTGACCGTCTCGACGCCGTGATCGGTCCCGAAGGCGTCATCACCGATCACCAGGGCGGGTTGCGCGGTGTCGAGGATGTGCGTGAGCCGAGCCGACGGTTCGTCGGGATCGATCGGCAGGAACGCGCCGCCGGCCCGGATCACCGCATGCAGGGCGACCACCTGATCGATGCTGCGTGGAAGGGCGACGCCGACAACCATTTCCGGCCCGACACCGTGAGATCGCAAGCCCCGGGCCACGCATTCGGCACGCCGGGTCAGGTCCTCGTGGGACAGCGTCGTCCCGGTGGTGTCGAGCAGGGCGGTTCGGGTGGCGGACCCGGGAACGGCGTCGGCGAGCAGATCCACCAGCGTGAGGTCGGGATGCTCGACGACCTCGCCCTCGGTGAACGCGCTGACGCTGCGGGTTTCGGCGACCGACATCATCGGGATCTCGGTGACCGGACGGTCGGCGTCGGTGTCGACGAAGCGTTCGAGGAATCCGATGATCCGGTCGTGGTGGCACGCGATCTCGTCATACGGGTAGACGTTCGGGTTGGCCTCGAGATCGAGCCGCATGCCGCCGGTGAACCCGTCGTAGACGTTGATCGACGCATCCTCGACCGGGCCCGTGGACAGGACGTTCAGGTCGCCCCGAAGGTTGCCGAAGTCGATGTGCTCGAAGAACAACATCACGTTGACCATCGGACCGAAGAAGCCCCGTCGGCCACCCGGCGAATCGAGCACGGTCGCGGTGATGTCCTCGTGGCGGTAGTGCTGGTGCCGTATCGCGGCCTTGATCTCGGTGTCCACCGCGTCGAGCAGCTCGGCGACGGTGACCGGGTTTCCGGTCCCGCCGATGGCCGCACGCACCGGGACCACATTCGAGGTGAGTCCGGCCGAGGTGCGCAGGATGGCGCGGTCGCGGGCGGCGACCGGCAGGCTCAGCATCGCCTCGTCGCGATCGTTGAACCGGGCCAGGTAGGTGGCGACTGCGGCGGTGATCAACGATGCCGCCCGCACGCGGTGGGCGCGCGCGACCTCTCGGATGCGCTCCACCAGATCCGCCGACAGCGTGGCGGCCCGGACCGTGGCGGTGGGTGCCGCCGCCGCGGAGCGCGAGGACAGCGACGTCGTCTCGGGTGCGCCGCTCTCGGCGGAGAGGCGGTCCGACCAGTGACGCCGGTCGTCGTCGAACGCCTCCGACGACCGGTACCCCGCGTCCAAGTCGGCGATCTGCGCCATCGACGCGGACTCGGCGGGCGGGACGTCGGTGCCCTCGACGATCGCGGTGTAGTGCTGCGCGACGCGCAACATCATGTACATCGCGGCGTACCCGTCGAAGGCCAGATGGTGGCCCCAGCAGTACCAGATGTGGTGCCGGTCCCCGAGCCGCAGGAGATACGTCTGGAGCAGCGGGTCGGTGAACAGGTCGGTGGTCTGTGAGCGGTGGTCGTCGATCCAGGCGAGGGCGGCGCCGCGCGGGTCGGCGGCGTCGCTGAAATCGCGTCGGCCGAGCGTGACGCTGCGCGTGCGGTCCACCAGTGCCGACGGTTCGCCGTCGTCGTGCCGTACGAGCCGCAACAGCCCGGATTCGGTCTCGATCGCGGTCGCGGCGACCGACCGCGCCATGACCTCGGCGTCCACGTCGTCGGTGAACTCGACGTAGGCCGCCACCGACATCGGCACGTCGGGGTCGAGTTGCTGTGCGTAGTAGATGCCGCGCTGCGCGGCGGTCATGCTCAGTCGGATGGCGTTGTCGATGGTCACGCGTCCCTCCCTCGTCTCGGCGTCGTGCCGGCCGGGTGGCCGGCGCAGGGCCGTCTGTGGGGTGCTTCGCGTGAGATCTGGCTGCAGATGGGTGCAGATCGTCGCCGGGTCGCGGATTTGGTTCCGACCTGCGCATTCGCCTACACTTGAACGGTTGCCTGCGGCATTGACGTGCCGCAAATCGGCTCACGAACCCACTGGGATGGCCGTCTTCCGACGAAAACCCCAGGCAGGCGTGTGTTCGGTGGCGACAGACCGTGTGCGTCGGGTCGGAAATCCGGCGTACATCTTTAAGCCAGGTCAAGGAGACTACGCACAGTGATTCAGCAGGAATCGCGCCTGCGCGTGGCCGACAACACCGGTGCCAAGGAGATCTTGTGCATCCGCGTGCTGGGCGGCTCGTCGCGGCGCTACGCCGGCATTGGTGACGTCATCGTCGCCACTGTCAAGGACGCCATCCCCGGCGGCAACGTCAAGAAGGGCGAGGTCGTCAAGGCGGTTGTCGTGCGCACCACCAAGGAGCGCCGCCGTCCGGACGGAAGCTACATCCGTTTCGACGAGAACGCCGCCGTCATCCTCAAGGGTGACAGTGACCCGCGCGGTACCCGCATCTTCGGCCCGGTCGGCCGTGAGCTGCGTGAGAAGCGCTTCATGAAGATCGTGTCGCTCGCACCGGAGGTGATCTGACATGAAGGTCCACAAGGGTGACACCGTGATCGTCATCTCGGGCAAGGACAAGGGCGCCAAGGGCAAGGTCATCCAGGCCTTCCCGAAGGAGCAGCGAGTTCTCGTCGAGGGCGTCAACCGCATCAAGAAGCACACCGCCGCATCGGCCAACGAGCGCGGCGCATCCTCCGGCGGCATCGTGACCCAGGAGGCCTCCATCCACGTCTCGAACGTGATGGTTGTCGACTCCGACGGAAATCCGACTCGCGTGGGCTACCGCGTCGACGAGGAGACCGGCAAGAAGGTCCGGATTTCCCGCAAGAACGGGAAGGACATCTGACATGACCACCACTGAAACCGCAGTGTCGGGCGGCTCCGCAAGCTCCGCCGCTGCTCAGCCGCGCCTGAAGACTCGCTACCGCGAGGAGATCAAGGACGCGCTCAACAAAGAGTTCGCCTACGACAACGTCATGCAGATCCCTGGCGTCGTCAAGGTCGTCGTCAACATGGGTGTCGGTGACGCCGCCCGCGACTCCAAGCTGATCAACGGCGCCGTCGAGGATCTCTCGAAGATCACCGGTCAGCGTCCGGAGATCCGTCGCGCCCGCAAGTCCATCGCACAGTTCAAGCTGCGCGAGGGCATGCCGATCGGTGCCCGCGCCACGCTGCGCGGCGACCGCATGTGGGAGTTCCTGGACCGCCTCGTGTCCATCGCCCTCCCGCGTATCCGCGACTTCCGCGGACTCTCGGACCGTCAGTTCGACGGCAACGGCAACTACACGTTCGGCCTGAACGAGCAGTCGATGTTCCACGAGATCAACATCGACAAGATCGACCGGCCGCGCGGTATGGACATCACCGTCGTCACCTCGGCCACCACCGACGAGGAAGGCCGCGCGCTGCTGCGTGCCCTGGGCTTCCCGTTCAAAGACAACTCCGTGAAGGACAACTGACATGGCAAAGAAGGCTCTGGTCAACAAGGCCAACAAGAAGCCCAAGTTCGCCGTGCGTGGCTACACCCGGTGCAACAAGTGCGGTCGCCCGCACTCGGTGTTCCGCAAGTTCGGCCTGTGCCGTGTGTGCCTGCGCGAGATGGCGCACGCCGGCGAGCTGCCGGGCGTGCAGAAGTCGAGCTGGTGACACTCAGCCTCGCTGGTTGAGTTCGACAGGCTCGATCCGCCGGAGCCGCCCATGGCGATAGCGAAGGGCGGGTCGAAACCACCTGAGGCGCAACAGCTTCACCCGAACAGCCCCACCTCCCACCTCGGGAGGTGGGGCTGTTCGCCATTGCGCCCGTGACACCGGCCGGTTCACACTATGGAGTTCTCAAGGTTCGTGCGCAGCCCCGACGAATCGGGGTGCGCGGAATGTGCTGCGCGTCAAAGGTTTTCTGGCTGCCTATGGTCTACCACGAGGCTCCGACAGTCGGATTCGAGTGATTCACGCGGCGATGCGGTCGTCCAGGGTCATGGTGCGCCGGTTGTACGCCGGTAGGGGTCTGCGACGGGGGTCGACGGATGCCGGCGGAACGAGCCACGGGTGACCGTCGGCGCCCATGGTGATGTCCCAGTCGGTGTTGTGGATCTGGGTGTGGCACGACGTGCAGAGCAGACACCCGTTGTCCAGATCCGTGAGGCCGCCCTCGCTCCACCAGACGATGTGGTGACACTGGGTGTGTCCCGCGGGGGCACCGCACTTGATGCAGCACACATCCCGGATGATGATCGCGCGGCGCTGAGCCGGGGTGAACAGGCGTTCTTTGGTGCCCATCTGCAGTGGCACGGTCTCCCCGTCGATGACGACCTCCGTGACGGTCGAGTCACACGCCAGCAGCTTGGCCGTCGTCGCCGTGATCGGTCCCAACCAGTCGAGGCCGGCCTTCTCCGGTGCGGTCGCCGGCAACGTCAGATAGACAAACGTCTTGGGTGGCGTGACCAGGCTGCTGTCGGCGACCGCGGCGGCGTCGAGAATGATCTCGAGGGCATCGGCGTTGCGGGCGCCGGCGGTGCGCGCGTCCGGGGAGCCGTCGGGCTCCGGACGTGGCATGTTCAGCGATTCGATTGCAGCGGTGAGCTTTTCCCCGATGACCGCGTCCAGATCGGCCTTCACCGACAGCCGTCCGTCCGGGGTCTTCGTCAGGGCGAGCTCGTTGATGCCGCGGTCTTCTGCGGCCGGTAGGCCACCGGTTTCGGCGGCGTACTCGTTGCCCAGGTCGCGCGCCTTCTTGCCGATCTCGGCAGGGGTGGCGCCGGACATGGCCTGGCCGATCAACATACGTTCGACCTCCAGTTCTTCTTCCCGACAGAGTCCGTCCGGCGCCCGATGCTCGACGTGACCGATCCCGGTCACGATGGCGTCCGCGTGCTCACCCGAGACCGCCCCGTCGGCGGTGTAGCCGGGAAGGCGCTGCAACCTCGGCAGTGCGGTGCCTATGCGGAGCCAGCGATGTGCGACCGCCGGCGCAGCGCCCATGGTCATCAACAGCTTCGCGGTCCTGCCGGCCGATTCGCGGGCGACACCCAACCGGTCGAGGGTCGCCGCACCGACGGCGGCGTGATGGTCGAGGATGGCGCGCAGCTCGATGATCAGTCCCATCGCGGACTGTGCTTGCAGGCCGCTCGGATCTGCAACCGGTGAGAGGTCCCACAGGGCGGCGCGGATCGCGGTCAACACCGCGACATAGTCCGCCGCGGCGTCGGGTGCGGGAGGTTCGGTCACCCCGGAGGTGGCCAAAGCAGTTGTGGTCATGACGAACACCTTCCGATCGACATCGTGAATCACGGTGCAGGGATTCTCGTCGTCGTTGGGCCGGCCGGTTCCAAACCTGTTGCCGGTGTTCGTCTTTCATCAGCCTGTCCTGCTATGAAGAACAGTACCCGGGGCCACCGACAAGATTCGTCGGGTCGTGCCCGAGAGGTCTACCCCTTCCGCGGGACGTGCGGGTCGGTCGTCGGCGGTCGGGAACCGATCGGTCACCCAGGATTCCGCGTCACTCAGTTGGGGCCGCAGGCCACCGCTCCGATGTGCCCGACGAGGCCGGGCGCATCGGCGTATGGCCCGCAGACACGGTCCTGGTTGACACAGAAGGGAATTGACCACACGGCTCCGAGCAGACCAGTGGCGCCGGATCACTCCCTGACGCGTCGGCGCCGGGCCGCTCGATTGGGTCCGTCGTTGCGCAGGATCATCCGCCGTCCCCGAATCCGCTCGCTGCCAGTCCCCGCGATGCCCTTGATCAGCTGGTCGCCCTGCTCGAGCGAATACTCCTCATCCCAGGGATACGACCCCGCGTCGTCGGGCCAGACCGCTTGCAGCGCAGGTGCATTCGGGAACAACTCGTTGGTGATCAGGAGATCGTCCTTGTCGATCACCTCGATCAGCCGGACCGGTGCCGTCAACGACTCGAGCGGCAGCGCCACCGCGCGATCGACGATATCGTGCCAGTCATAGCGGTGCAGGAGGTCCACGAGCTCGTTGAGCACGCCCCAACTCGTGCGCGCGTCGAGTCCGTAGACCACGAGTTCGGGAAGCGAGTGCAGGGTGGCACCGGTCGTGTAGGCGAACGAACAGTCCGGCGGCTCGCATTCGGCCGACCCGCACGTGCACAGTTCGCTGATCGCCGTCACCGCCCAGCCGCAGCGGCGGATGGTGGCGATCGTCTCCTGCACCAACGGATCGGGATGCCAGCGTCGAAGTCCCCGGATGGCGGAGTCGTGGTCCGACATGATTCGCTCCTTTGTTCGAAGGTGGCCTCAGTAGATCATCCGGGTCCGACAAGGTCCGTCCCCCGATCGGGGGATGCGCGACTCCACCCCTGCACCCACCGGATGGCGGATGGGGTGATGCCCTCGATCGCGGAAAACTCGAGTCATCGCAGACACAGCGCGACCAACCGGGTCGCCGGCGACGCAGGAAGGCACCACCATGGACACACGCACATCCGCAGAGAATCGCTACACCGTCGCCGACTATCTCCTCGACCGGCTCGTCGAGCTCGATGTCGGCACCGTCTTCGGCGTGCCCGGCGATTTCACCCTGGGTTTCCTCGACCATGTCGACGCGCACCCAGACCTCGAGTGGGTGGGCACCACCAACGAACTCGACGCAGGGTATGCCGCCGATGGATACGCCCGGATGCGGGGATTCGGCGTCGTCTGCACCACCTTCGGCGTCGGCGAACTCAGTGCGATCAACGCCATTGCCGGTGCCTATGCCGAGCATGTGCCGGTGCTGCACCTCGTCGGATCGCCCACCGAACGCGTCCAGGTCGCCGGACGACCGACCCACCACACGCTCGGCGACGGCGATTTCGACCACACGATCCGGATGGCCGCCGAGGTCACGGTGGCCCAGTCGATGCTCACCGCCGGTACCGCGACCGTGGAGATCGATCGCGTGCTCGCCATGATGATCGCGCGGAGCCAGCCCGGCTATCTGTCGCTGCCGGCCGATGTGGCCGAGGCGCCCTGTAGCCCGCCCGACGGGCCGCTGGCCGTGCAGACGGTGCGAACCGATCCCATGGTCCTGCGCCGGTTCGCCGGTGCGGCCCGTCGCCTCCTGGCCGGACGCTCCCCGGTGGTGCTGGCCGACATCTTCGTGCACCGGGCCGGCGCGCAGGAGGACCTCGACCGGCTGATCAAGGTCGGCGGCCTGAGGTACGCGTCGCTGCTCTGGGGTCGTCGGGTCGTCGACGAGTCGGGCCCGGGCTACCTCGGTGTCTATCTCGGTGCGGCCGGGAGTGACGACGTCCGGGCGGCCGTCGAGCAGGCGCCGGTGCTGGTCACCGTCGGCGTCTACTTCACGGACCTGATCTCCGGTCAGTTCAGCCAGCACCTCGATGCGAACGTGCGCATCGACATCCAGCCGCACACCGCGGTGGTCGGCGGAGAAGTCTTCACGCACATCGAGATGCGCGACGCGCTTGCCGCACTTGCCGATCTCGTACCGAACGGCGATCTCGTCGGACCATTCGTCCCGACACGGACGGCCCCCGCGATCGTCGACAACGACGGTCCCCTCACCCAGGAGGCGCTGTGGGGAAGCGTTGCGGCGTCGCTGACCTCGTCCGACACCGTGCTCGCCGATCAGGGCACGAGCTACTACGGGATGGCCGCTCACCGGCTGCCGCACGGCGCGGTCTTCATCGGCCAACCGCTGTGGGCGTCGATCGGGTACACGCTGCCCGCCATGCTCGGTGCCGCGCTCGCCGCACCACAACGACGCCCGGTCCTGCTCATCGGCGACGGAGCCGCCCAGATGACGGCCGCCGAACTCGGCACGATCATTCGACTCGGCATCCCGGCGGTGATCGTCGTGGTGAACAACAGCGGCTACACGGTCGAGCGCGCCATCCACGGTCCCGACAAGTCGTACAACGACATTGCTCCGTGGCGGTGGACCTTGCTGCCCTATGCGCTCGGCGGCACCGGGGCCACCGTGCGGGCCCACCGCGCGGCGACGGGCGCCGAACTCGCCGGCGCTCTGGCCGAGACGGTCACCCATCCCGACGCCCTGGTGATCATCGAGGCCCTCACCGCGGAGCAGGATGTGCCACCGGTCCTGGAGTCGGTGGCAAAGGCTGCGGCGCGGGCGAACTCGGCAGCCTAGCGCGTCATGAGCCCCTCGGAGGTGGGTCGGGACTCACCTCCGAGAGCTCCCTGCGGTGCGAGGCGCCGGCCGAGCCGGAAAAGGATCCCCGGCCGGGGTCAGTCGTGACGCTCACCTGGTGGACGGCCGGCGCTCGTCAGTTCACCGATCCAGTTCACCGGGTCGGAGAGTTCCCGCCCGCGATCGCGACGACCTCGCCCTCGGTCGGCGGGGGCTGTTCAGTTCACCGATTCAGTTTCGCCGGGTGCAGGGAGTTCCCGCCCGCGATCGCGACGACCTCGTCCTCGGTCGGCGGGCTCTTGGGGTGATACGACAGACAGAGCGGACTCTGCATCTTCGCGAAGGTGCCACCGTCGAGCGCCGCGTAGAAGACGCCGGTCGGCAGCCGACCGATGTCGGGGACCGAACTGCCCTTGGACCTCGCGATGTCGGTTGCCGCCGCGATCTGCGCCGGACTGTGCAACAACCCGTAGAACTGCGACGCCGCGTTGCCGGGGATCTTGTTGTCGAGCCCCTTCGGCGCCTGCGTGGCGAAGATCAGGCCGAGCCCGTACTTGCGCGCCTGCGAGGCGAGGGCGAGTGTGCTCTGGGTGCAGGCGGTGGTGCGGCCGGCCGGGGCGAAGTTCTGCGCCTCGTCAATGACGAACAGGCCACCGAGCGGACGGTCGCCGGCCGGATGGCGTTTGATCCACGCGAACAGCGCCATCTGCAGCTCGTTGACGAAGTTGTTCCGTTTGTCCTCGCTGCCCAACGCGGCGAGATTGATGACCGAGACCCGTGCACGGAACCCGGGCGACGGAGTCAGCAGTGCTCCCGGATCGGCCGGGGTGCCGTCGCCGCCGAACAGCGGGTCGTTGGCCTGGGCGGCCTTGAGGTTCTCGGCGATCTCCCGGGCGAACCTGCGTGCGTTCGTCAGGTCGCTGACACCGTCGGGCAGATCGGACAACAGGTCGATGAACTCGCCGATCGAGGTGCCGGCGCTCCGGCCGAAGTGCCGCAGCGCGTCGAGCAGCACTGCGCGTGACTGCACCGACTTCGCGGTCTTGCCTTCCACCATGGCGCGCGGGGCCAGACCGGCCGCCGCTGATTCGACTGCGGCGGTGAACTCGTCGGGGTCACCCGCGACCCCGACGAAGTCGGGGAGAGGTGGGAAGCTCAGGGGCCGCCCGTTGCTGCGACCCGGCGTGTAGACGACGACCTCGGTTTCGGCCAGGTAGGTGACCGCCTTGCGTTCGTCGCTGTCCGGCCAGTCCCGTGCACCCGACGGCCACGAAGTTCCGAGTCGCGCCAGGTCATTGTTCACGTCCAGCACGATCGACGAAACACCTTGTAACGCACACTCTTCGACGATTCGACGGATCAACACCGTCTTGCCGGAGCCGGATCCGGCAAAGATCGCGACGTGTTTGCGCAGCGCCTCGAGGCCGACGGTCACCGGCCGCTGCGAACCGGATGCCGTGCCGAGCGGGATCGATGTGGCGACCGGCGTCCGCGACGCGCCGAACATGACATCGGTCGCGGTCTTGCTCAGTCCGGGAACCGCGAAGCGGTCGCCGGCGCGAGCAGATCCGTTGGCGGGGTCGCGAGCGGTTCCAGTGGCGGGGTGAGCGTGCGGAGCGGGTGACAACGGTGGGGGCGCCGGTGGCGCGGTGAGCGCGGGTTCGAGGATGTCCTTGATGAAACCGACTCGGGCGGCAGGATTTCGGCGGGCGGTCCACTCGCTGAGGAACTCCGACCGCTCTGCACGCAGCCGGTCGAGCGCGGTCAGCACCCGGATGTCCGCATCGGTCCAGGCGACGACCTGACCGCCCCGCTCCTTCAGCTCGGTGACCATGTCCTGGGTTTTCGCGCCCGACGGCCACGGATCGCGGCGCAGGATGATCAGCGACCGGGAGGCGCTCCCGAGCGACAACCCGGCCGCCGTCGTCGCGTTCTTGAGCCGCGCCTGCACCGATCGCGCGTGCGTGGCAGATATGGCCCGGAAACTCCACGACTGCTCGGTGTCGGTGTCGGGATTCAGGATTCGTGTGACCCGGCCGTGCAGAACCGCTTTCGGGCTGGGCTTGGGGTCCTGGGCGACGGCGGCACCGGCGTCGCCGAGCGCCTCGATCCACGACGCGAAGCCGGCAGCCAGCAGCGGCGGCACCACGCGGTCCTCGTCCCCGGGCGTCAGTGCGGCCGCCGGATCCGCGGCGGCCGTCAGCTCGGCGAAACGTCGATCGAGTTGTGCCAGTTCGGGTTTCTCGCCACTGATCGGCTTCGGTTCGGCCTGTTGGTTGCCGGTCAACGATGTCATCTCGGTGAACACGTCGGACCGCAGGCATCCACCGATGTGGCGATCCACCGTCCGCATCAGTTCGCGCGGCGTGAAGTCGACCGCGGCGTCCAGCGCGTCGTCGGTAACCGGCCAGGTCGGGTACGGCGGTGTGAACCCGGCCTCGGCGAAGCACGGCGCGAAACGCTTGGCCAGCAAGGCCCGGCCGAAGTCGGCGGATGGCGGCCGTTCCAGTCGCGGGGGCTGGCGGAACCGGTCCATCGCCGACGCCATGACATTGGCTTCCAGGTATTCCCACGCCGCGGTGATGGACGACACCACCGCGGCCGTGCGGCTCATCGTCTCGCGGATCGACATCAGTCCGTGCGCGACCTTCTCGACCGAGTTCTCGTCGTGGCGGTTCTCCGACTTCGCCGCCTCGATCAGGGTGTCGATCTGGTCGACGGCGAGCACCGTCGCGTTGTCGAAAGCGATGATGCGAGAGATGTTCTCGACGATCTCCTGATATCCCAGACGCGCATTGCGGATACCCCAGGCGGCCAGCTCCTCGCCGTCGTCGACGTCGAGATGCAGGAAGGCCTCGCCGAGGTCCTTGGTCGCGAAATCGTCCGCTTCGGTCAGCACCAGCGCTCGCAGGATGTGCTGCGATCGACGGCGATGTCGGGAGTGTCTCGTGTACACCGCGGTCACGTAGCGGTCGAGAATCTCCGGCGTCACCGACACCTCGCCGGTGACGGCGGTCAGGTCGTCGGAGCCGACACCGGTTGCGCGGCCGAGCCGGTCGAGCAGCTGGGCGAGTTGGGATCGGTGTGTCGGCGTCGGGCGGCTGAGATCCTCGAGCATCGCGACGAGCACCGAACGCCAGAAGTCCTCGCCGTCGAGGAGCTTGACCAGAAAGAAGTAACCACCTCCGGCCTGCACGCGTTCGCGGACCTGACCCAGCAGATGCGTCTTCCCCGCCCCGGCCGGGCCGCGAACCGCGACGCCCAGCGGGCTGGCGGCCGCGCTCCGTTGCGCGTCGCGGAAGGCGCGAAGGATGTCGTCGACGGTGGACTCGTGCAGTCCGGGGACATGCAGGGGCGCCTGCGCACCCCACACATCATCGGGAGTGGCGGCCCAATCCAGCCGGATCGACTCCAGCGCTTGGCGTGTGCGGTCGTCCATCACCGTTCCTCGATTGCGAACAGATGGCATTCCTGAGTACCCACCACCACGGCCGCCGCACGTTCGGCATCATCGAGCAGCGCGCGGTCCTCCTGCGGGATCAGGCTCACGCCGGGGGTGCGTTGCAGCGCCACCAGCGACTCGTCGAGCGTTGCAGGGTCGACGTCGTCGAGCGTGCTGCGCAGTGCGCCGACGGGGACCCACGCGCCTGGCCGGCTTGCCAGTTCGGCGTAGGCGGCACGGATACGGGCGGCGATGTCGGCGACTGCGGCGCCGTCGGCGGCTTGCTGCTCACGCGGCGCCGCGGGGGGCCGGAACACCTCGTACAGGCGCAGGTCCTCGGTGTCGAGGTAGCGGCCGATACCGGCCATGATCGAGTAGAGCGCACGGATCGGCGGCTGCGCGCCTTTCGGTGCATCTGCGGTCAGTTCTTCTGTGCACCAGGCCCATCCGCTGTCGGTCAGGGCGTGCACGTAGCTGTTGCGCGGGCCTCTGGTCGACTCGAGGAGACCGAGGTCGTTCAGTGTTTCGCGGCTGTTCTTTGTGAGCTCGGGGGCGAGCCGTTTCAGTTCCGGGTTGGGCACCTCGCGGGCCTGTGACATCAGGACGAACAGCACCGCGCTCTGCGACGCGGTGAGCGACACGTGTTCCACCGTCACAGGCTCCTCGGAGGGATGGGTAGCGGGTGCCGCGGTGAACCGGGTGCATCAGGTGACACGGGTGCATCGCGATCGCCGGTCGTGACCGTCGGCGGTGGGGGAACAGCGTTCATCGGTGAGGAATATATCGGTAGTCACCGACAGCGGCTCGCCGGCGCGGGCCCGAGCCGAACCCACAATCGGTCAACCTGCCGATTCCGCCACCGCCGCCCGTTCTACCGTCAGCAGACTCTCCGCGTGATGTTCGGCGTGGTATGCCGCGCCGCCACCACGAATGCCGAAGAGTCGTTTGCTCCAGATGAGCCACGCCACCGCCGCGACATTGACGGCCAGGAGTGCCAGGCGCACCACGGTGACCCGCTCGGTCAGCTCGTAGATCTCGATCGGCAGGAACACGCTCGTCACGATCACCGCGAAGTACTCACCCCAGCGCTTCATGAACCACAGTCCCGTCGCTTCGACGAATTGACTTGCCGCGTAGGCGATCACCGCGATACCGATCAACAAGATGGTCGTCGACGACAGGGTGAACGACCGCTCGATCCACTGCACCATCTTGGAATCGTCGATGTTCCAGCCGATCTGGTCGGCCAGCGGTCGCAGCAGCGGCATCTCCGCGTCGAACTTGTCCTGCAGGGACTGCTGTGACGAGCGCAGTCCGATGATGACGATGCCGGCGGCCAACAGGAGCAGGCCGCGGATGAAGCGCTCGGCGGCGAGCAGCCGCATGATGACGAGATCGCGGAGCAGCCGGCCGCGGGGCACCTCGGGCGCATGATCGGCGGGACCCGAGCGGCGTGGGGCGCCGGGCACGAACGTCCCGCAGCGCAGGCACCGCCACGAGTCGCCCGCCGGCGTCGACACGTGCAACCGGTCGGCCAGCTCCGACTCGTCGGGCTCGTAGGTTTCGTGACCGCGCAGCCCGCACGACAGCAGTTCGGCATCCACGACCGAAGGGTAGACCGTACGGTCGGCACTGTGGGACACAAAGTGATGGCGGCGATCTGGGGTGGCGGCGTCCCGACGACCTTGCTCGACGGCGGCCTCGCCGACACTCTCCGCGCGGTCGGCGCCACCCGGGTTCAGGTGAACGTCAGCGACGACGCCGTCGCGGGTGCCATGCGCATCAGCGAACTCGACCCGCCCGTCGACGCCGTCGTGAGCCTGTGGTCGCCGGAGCCGGAAGCGGCGCTGGACGTCCTGGCGGATCGGTTGCCGAGGGTCGCCGTCTGGTCGGTCACCGAACGTGCCCCGCTCGATCCCGCGTTACCCGCGGACCGCGCTCGCATCGATGCCCTGTCCAATATCGCGTTCCTGCGACGTCCGGCCGACCTCGACCGCGACGCGTGGCTGCACATCTGGCTCGACGAGCACACGCAGGTCGCCATCGACACCCAGGCGACGTTCGGCTACTACCAGAACGTCGTCGACGAACCGCTGACCCCGG
Organism: Gordonia sp. NPDC003424; assembly: GCF_053588655.1. Classification (NCBI taxonomy): domain Bacteria; kingdom Bacillati; phylum Actinomycetota; class Actinomycetes; order Mycobacteriales; family Gordoniaceae; genus Gordonia; species Gordonia sp. NPDC003424. The sequence continues at coordinate 43,765 of NZ_JBSFQJ010000024.1, read as the reverse complement.
GTGCGCCGCATGTGGACGCGATCGTCGAGGAACTGTTCCCGATGGCGGCCGTCTCGGATGTGCACGCCTTCTACGGGAGTGGGGGAGACCGGGCCGAGCTGGAGCGCCGGATGAGGGCGATGTTGGCGAGCGTGGCGAGGTTCGGGGCGGACCGGAACCTGGATGTCGTGCCGACGTCGCGGTATGACTTCAGGCTCTGACGCGGTCTCGATACGCCTCCGCCTCGCTGCGCTCGGTGGTGGCTACTCGACCAGCGGGGACGGCGGTGGCTCGAACCAGCGGCGAGGGCGGTGGCTCGGACCAGCGGGGAGGGCGTGGCCGAGACCGGCGGGAGCGATTTGGGTCTGGCCAGCGAATTCTCTACACTTGAACGGTTGCCTGGGCTCATCCGGCTGCTCGTCGGTCGTCCGGGGACATAAGTGAATAGTCTCCCGTGCCGGTGAAAAGCCAAGGGCACGGGCGGCGAGAACCTTACACAACTATCCACTTCGTGGAAGGCCCACCGCAGGTCACGGGGTATTTCCCCGCCGATGTGCGCTGCATGGGAACCACTACGAGAAAGGTTGACGGTCAACCATGACCATGACTGACCCGATCGCAGACTTCTTGACACGTCTGCGTAACGCCAACTCGGCGTTCCATGACGAGGTGACTCTGCCCTCGTCGAAGATCAAGGTGAACATCGCCGAGATCCTCAAGCGTGAGGGCTACATCACCGAGTACCGCGTCGAGGACGCGGAGGTCGGCAAGAACCTCATCGTCACCCTCAAGTACGGCCCGAGCCGTGAGCGCAGCATCGCTGGTCTGCGCCGCGTGTCGAAGCCGGGTCTGCGGGTGTACGCGAAGTCCACCAACCTGCCCAAGGTGCTCGGCGGCCTCGGCGTGGCCATCATCTCCACGTCCTCGGGTCTCCTCACGGACCGCCAGGCAGCCAACCAGGGCGTGGGCGGCGAAGTCCTCGCTTACGTCTGGTAAGGGGAGGAAACAGAACATGTCGCGTATCGGAAAAAACCCGATCGAGATCCCTTCGGGCGTGACCGTCTCCATCGACGGCCAGGACATCACCGTCAAGGGACCCAAGGGTGAGCTCAAGCACACCGTCACCGAGCCCATCGCGGTCGCCCAGGAAGACAACAGCATCGTTGTCACCCGACCCAACGACGAGCGTCGCAGCCGCGCCCTGCACGGCCTGAACCGTTCGCTGGTCAGCAACCTCGTCGAGGGTGTGACCAAGGGCTACACCACCAAGATGGAAATCTTCGGTGTCGGCTACCGCGTCGCAGCGAAGGGCAAGGACCTGGAGTTCGCCCTCGGTTACAGCCATCCCGTGCCGATCGAGGCCCCCGAAGGAATCACCTTCGCCGTGGAGTCCCCGACCAAGTTCTCGGTCTCGGGTATCGACAAGCAGCAAGTCGGCCAGATCTCGGCGAACATCCGCCGCCTGCGTCGTCCGGACCCCTACAAGGGCAAGGGCATTCGCTACGAGGGTGAGCAGATCCGTCGCAAGGTCGGAAAGACGGGTAAGTAAGCCATGAGTGATACAGCAACCAAGAAGGTCCGTAAGCCGATCGGCAAGGACGTCTCGACGCGTCGTCGCACCGCGACCGTCAACCGCCACTTCCGCCTGCGCAAGAAGGTCAGTGGCACCCCGGAGCGTCCGCGTCTCGCGGTCAAGCGCTCCAGCCGCCACATCCACGTGCAGCTCATCGACGACCTGGCCGGCAAGACGCTGGCCGCCGCGTCGTCGATCGAGGCCGATGTGCGCGCCGCCGGTGGCGACAAGTCGGCGCAGGCCGCCAAGGTCGGCGAACTGATCGCCGCCCGCGCCAAGGCTGCCGGCGTCGAGACCGTCGTGTTCGACCGTGGTGGCAAGGACTACCACGGACGTATCGCCGCGCTCGCCGACGCCGCCCGCGAGGGAGGCCTGCAGTTCTGATGATGACCATCTACACCAGCACCAACATGACCGGAGGGAACCTCTGATGCCCGGACGTCAGCGTGACGGCGGAAACGGACCCGCCGGAAACGACAACAACAGCAATGCAGGCGGCAACGACCGCCGCGGCGGCCGCGGCCGTCGCGACGACCGTGGTGGCCGCGACCGCGACCAGGAGCGCAACCAGCTCGAGCGCGTCGTCGCCATCAACCGCGTCTCCAAGGTGGTCAAGGGTGGACGTCGGTTCTCCTTCACCGCTCTCGTGGTGGTCGGCGACGGCCAGGGCATGGTCGGCGTCGGCTACGGCAAGGCCAAGGAAGTTCCCGCGGCGATCCAGAAGGGCGTCGAAGAGGCTCGCAAGAACTTCTTCCGCGTTCCGCTGATCGGCGGCACCGTGACCCACCCGGTTCAGGGTGAGGCCGCCGCCGGTGTCGTGATGCTCCGCCCGGCCAGCCCCGGTACCGGTGTCATCGCCGGTGGCGCGGTGCGTGCCGTGCTGGAGTGTGCGGGCGTCCATGACGTCCTCGCCAAGAGCCTCGGCAGCGACAACGCGATCAACGTGGTGCATGCCACCGTTGCCGCGCTGAAGATGCTGCAGCGTCCGGAAGAGGTCGCCGCACGTCGTGGTCTGCCGATCGAAGATGTCGCACCCGCGGGCATGTTGCGTGCCCGCGCCGGCCAGGGAGTCTGATCGACATGGCAGAACTCAAGATCACCCAGATCAAGGGCACCATCGGTACCAAGCAGAACCAGCGGGACAGCCTGCGGACCCTCGGTCTGCGCGGCATCCGCAAGTCGGTCACCCGTGAGGACAACGCGGTCAACCGCGGCCTCATCAATGTGGTCCGGCACCTCGTGACAGTCGAAGAGGTTTAAGCAATGACCATCAAGCTCCATCACCTTCGCCCCGCTCCGGGCGCGAAGACCGACAAGACCCGCGTGGGTCGCGGTGAGGGCTCCAAGGGTAAGACCGCCGGTCGCGGCACCAAGGGCACCAAGGCACGTAAGAACGTGCCGGCCGCCTTCGAGGGTGGCCAGATGCCGATCCACATGCGGTTGCCGAAGCTCAAGGGCTTCACCAACCCGAACCGGGTCGAGTATCAGGTCGTCAACGTCGGCGACATCGCCAAGCTGTTCCCGCAGGGCGGCACCATCGGCGTCGACGAACTCGTCGCCGCGGGCGCGGTCCGTAAGAACAAGCTGGTGAAGGTCCTCGGCGACGGCGACCTGGGTGTCGCGGTCAACGTCACCGCCAACAAGTTCACGGCTGCGGCCAAGGACAAGATCGCCGCTGCCGGTGGCAGCGTCACCGAACTGTAGATCCATCAGTGTTTGCTCGTCGGCCGGGCAGATAGCAATTCGTCGCTGTCTGCTCGGCCGTCGCGCGCATGGGCTCCGGACAAAGCGGGCGATGCCTGCGGTCCGCGCGCACTGCGCTGACGAGCACCGATGGCGCGACTGTTAGAGTTTGCAGCGTTGTCTTCAAGACGCTTTGATCAACGTCGATTGCCGAGCACGTCGGGGACGGGAGTCCGTGCGCGTGGTCGTTCCTAGGAGGAGTTAGTGTTTTCCCCGCTCGTCGCGGCCTTCAGGACGCCCGATCTGAGGAAGAAGATCCTCTTCGTCATCGGCATCATCATCCTGTACCGCCTGGGCGCGACCATCCCGTCGCCCGGTGTCGACTACAAGGCCGTGCACGCCTGCATCGATGAGGTCTCGCATGGCAGCTCGGCCAACATCTACTCGCTGATCAGCATGTTCTCCGGCGGCGCACTGTTGCAGCTGTCGGTGTTCGCGATCGGCATCATGCCCTACATCACCGCGAGCATCATCGTGCAGCTGCTGACCGTGGTCATCCCGCGGTTCGAGCAGTTGCGCAAGGAGGGTCAGGCCGGCCAGGCCAAGATGACGCAGTACACGCGTTACCTGACGGTGGCGTTGGCACTGCTGCAGTCGACCGGCATCGTGGCACTGGCCAACCAGGGCAACCTGCTGCGGGACTGTTCGACCGGCGACCAGATCCTGTCCGACAAATCGATCTTCGGTCTGTCGGTGATCGTGCTGGTCATGACGGCCGGCGCCTGCGTGGTCATGTGGTTCGGTGAGCTCATCACCGAGCGCGGCATCGGCAACGGTATGTCGCTGCTGATCTTCGCCGGTATCGCCGCCCGCATCCCGTCCGAGGGCAAGATGATCCTCGACACCCGCGGTGGCCTGGTCTTCGGCCTCGTGTGTGTCGCGGCACTGCTGATCGTCGCCGGCGTGGTGTTCATCGAGCAGGGCCAGCGCCGCATCCCGGTGCAGTACGCCAAGCGCATGGTCGGCCGCAAGATGTACGGCGGATCGTCGACCTATCTCCCGTTGAAGGTGAACCAGGCCGGCGTCATCCCGGTGATCTTCGCCTCATCTCTGCTCTATCTGCCGCAGCTGATCCTGCAGTTGACGCAGGGCAGCGGCGAGCAATCAGGGTGGCAGCTGTGGATCAGTCAGAACCTGACCGACCCGTCGAGCCCGGTGTACATCTCGGTGTACTTCCTGATGATCATCTTCTTCACCTACTTCTACGTCGCCATCACCTTCAATCCGGAGGAGCGCGCCGACGACATGAAGAAGTACGGCGGCTTCATCCCGGGCATCCGTCCGGGCCAGCCGACGGCCGACTACCTCGGCTACGTGTTGAGCCGCATCACCCTGCCCGGTTCGATCTACCTGGGTATCATCGCGGTACTGCCAAACCTGTTCCTCGAGATCGGTAACAGCGGTGGTGTGCAGAACTTGCCATTTGGGGGCACGGCCGTGTTGATCATGGTCGGCGTGGGTCTGGACACGATGAAGCAAGTCAACAGTCAATTGATGCAACGCAAGTACGAAGGATTCCTGAAGTGAGACTCGTTCTTCTCGGCCCCCCCGGCGCTGGCAAAGGTACCCAGGCAGAACTGCTGTCGGAGGCCATCGGCATTCCGCACATCTCCACCGGCGACCTGTTCCGCGCCAACATCTCGCAGGGCACCGCCATCGGCATCGAGGCCAAGCGCTATCTCGACGCCGGTGACCTGGTCCCGCCGGAGATCACCATCGACATGGTGCGTGCCCGCGTCAGCGAGCCCGACGCGGTGAAGGGCTTCATCCTCGACGGGTTCCCCCGCTCCGTCGAGCAGGCCGACGCCCTCAAGGAGATCCTCGCCGGTCTCGACGCCCCGCTCGACGCGGTGCTCTCGTTCGTCGTCGACACCGACGTCGTGGTCGAGCGCATGCTCGCCCGCGGTCGCGCCGACGACAACGAAGACGTCATCCGCAACCGCATGGCGGTCTACACCAGCGAAACGGCACCGCTGCTCGAGTACTACGGCGATGCGGTGAAGACCGTCGACGCCGTCGGCGACGTCCAGGACGTGCACCAGCGCGTGCTGAGCGCACTCGGCGCCGGCGTCGCCTGACGCCACCGAGAGATCATCGGTAGCGGTCATGGCCTTTCGAAAACCCAAACCGGTTCCGTTCCGGAGCGCCGGTGAACTCGACGCCATGGCCGCGGCCGGTGCCATCGTCGGCGCCGCCCTCCTCGCGGTCCGCGATGCCGCCAAACCCGGGGTGAGCACCCTGGACCTCGACGAGGTTGCCGAATCGGTGATCCGCGAGGCCGGTGCCGTCCCGTCGTTCAAGGGCTATCACGGCTTCCCCGGCTCCATCTGCTCGTCGGTCAACGACGTCGTGGTGCACGGGATCCCGTCGGCCGACGTGGTCCTCGCCGACGGCGACCTCGTGTCCATCGACTGCGGTGCGATCCTCGACGGCTGGCACGGCGACTCGGCATGGACCTTCGGCGTCGGCGAGCTGTCCGACGCCGACGCCGACCTGTCCGAGGCCACCCGGCTCTCCATGGAGGCCGGCATCGCGGCGATGATCGACGGCGCCCGCCTCACCGACGTCTCCCACGCCATCGAACTCGGAACCCGCGCGGCCGAACAGAAGTTCGGCCGCGACTTCGGCATCGTCGACGGCTACGGCGGACACGGCATCGGTCGCGAGATGCACATGGAACCGTTCCTCCCGAACGAGGGCAAACCCAACCGTGGCCCACGCCTGGTGATCGGGTCGACGCTGGCGATCGAACCGATGCTGACGCTCGGCACCACCCAGACCGGTGTCCTCGACGATGACTGGACCGTGGTCACCGACGACGGCTCGCGGGCCGCCCACTGGGAACACACCGTCGCGGTGACCGCTGACGGGCCACGCGTCCTCACCCCTCGGCCGTCCTGAGGCCGGTAATGTCGGTCCGATGGAGCTGTCCATCGTCGACGGCTGGTTCCCGATCGCGCTGACGATCCTCGGTCTGCTCGCTTTCGGCTGGTTGGTCTTCTACCCACGTCCGCGGTATCTGTTCCTCGTCGTGCCGGTGTCCGTGGTCCTCGCCGTGTTCGGCACCCTGGCCGCCCGTTATGTCATCGAGGATGTGTGGCGGCCGTTCCCGGAACCGATCGAGAACGTCGTCTACGTCGCGGGCGGATTCATCCTGCTCGCCATCCTGCTGACGATCGCGCGTTTCATCGTCGGGCGCGGTGCGCTGCAGAAGGTGGTGACGGTTCTCGCCGGTGTCGTCGCCGTGACGCTCGGTGCCGCACAGATCAACATCTCATTCGCCGCCTATCCGACGGTCGCGGCACTCCTCGGCGACGAGGGTGGTGGCACGATCACGCTCGAGCAACTCGGTGACGCGAATCTGCATGTCGTGCCCATCGACCGATGGCATGCGCCGGCCGGCATGCCCGCCGACGGCAGCATCCTGACCGCACCGATCCCCGGCACCGTCTCGGGATTCGCGGCGCGCCCGGCCAAGATCTACCTGCCGCCGGCCGCGCTGACGTCGCCGGCACCGCGGCTGCCGGTACTCGTGCTGATGGCTGGACAGCCCGGTTCCCCGGAGGACTGGCTGCTCGGCGGACAGCTGGTCACCACCATGGACGACTTCGCCCGCAAACACCACGGGATGACACCGATCGTCGTCGTCGCCGACGCCACCGGAACCGAACTCGCCAACCCACTCTGCGTCGACTCCCACCTCGGTAACGTCGCCACCTACCTGACCAAGGACGTCCCCGCCTGGGTACATCAGAACCTGACCGTTGCCGATACCGCGCGGACGAAGTGGGCGGCCGCGGGCCTGTCCTACGGCGGCACTTGTTCGCTGCAGCTCGCCACCAACCACCCCAAGCTCTATCCGACGTTCCTGGACATCTCCGGGCAGCTCGAACCGACACTCGGTTCGCGGCAACGGACCATCGACATCGCGTTCGGTGGGGATGCCGCCGCATTCCGCGCAGTCAACCCGATGGACCTCATGGCGAGCCGGCAGTATCCCGACTCCGCGGGAGCCTTCGTCGTCGGATCGAGCGACACGGAGTACCGGGCGGGCGTGCGCGCCACCTACGAGGCGGCGAAACGTGCTGGGATGGACGTGCATTACACCGAGGTGCCGGGCGGCCACACCTTCGCGGTGTGGTCGGCCGGACTGCGTAAGGAACTGCCCTGGCTGGCCGAGCGATTGGGAATACCGGAATGAGCGCATCGACCGCTGACGCCGAGGACTCCGCCGAGAGCCCGGTGCAGGCTGCTCTCACGCGCGCGCGTGCCGCGCTTTCGACACTGCTGCGACTCCCGTTCACCGTCGGCCTGTGGCTGCTGGTCCTGGTGCTCGGTCTCGTCACCGGGTCGCTGTGGAGCCACTCGACCCAGAAGTCGTGGTACGTGGACGTCGCGTTCGGTCTGCCCGCGCTGCAGGAGGGGAAGTGGTGGACGATCGTCACGTCGACGGTGTTCGAGCCCAGCCCGGGCAAGTACCTCGTCGCGCTGATCCTGATCCCCATCGGCATCGGATGGGCGGAAACGCGACTGGGCACCGCCCGGGTCGCAACGGTGGCGATCGCCGGGAAGATCGGTGCCGAACTGCTCGCCGTTCTGTTCGTCTGGGTCTTCTCCGGTGGTCTGTTCTCCTGGGACTGGGCCGACCGGATGGCCCAGTCTCGCGGGACGGGCGTGCTCACGATGGTGGTCGCGGCGGTCGCGGTCGCGTCGGCGACCCTGCGCTCACCGTGGCGCCTACGCGTCAGGGCGCTGCTGAGCGCCGTCGTCGCGATCGTGTTCCTGTTCGAGGGCACGTTCGGCACGATTCAGTACGTCCTCGCGACGGTGATCTTGATACCGGTCGGCGAGACCTGGTTCAGCACCACCGAACGCGGATACCTGCCGCGCACCCGACGCGAGGTCCGGATGCTGGCGTCCGTCGGCGTCCTGGTGATCGCGGCGACCGACCTGCTCGTCTTCTTCTTTCCCAGCAGCGGTCCGCTGGGGCCCAGCGACAGCGAGGGCGAGTCGGCGACCGGTCTGCTCGTCGCCGTCGTCATCAACGTGTTGATCGCCAACGCGCTTCGGCACGGACGACGGTGGGCGTGGTGGGTGGCGGTCGTCCTCGGCGTCCTCAACGTCGGCATCACCGTCCTGGGCCTCGCCCTGATCTGGTTCACCGACTTCGACACCCAGGGCAACGTTACCGTCGGCACCACACTGTTGTGGGCGGTGCTCCTGGCGATCGTCATCCCCGGGCGCTTCGCCTTCCGGGTGCGCTGGCGCGTCAAGCAGTCCGGAGACCCGGGCAGCGACCCGGTCGCCCAGGTCAAGGACCTGCTCCACACCCACGGTGGCGGCACCATGTCCTGGATGATCACCTGGCCGGGCAACCGCTACCTGTTCACCGACGGCGGTCGCGGGGTGGTCGCCTACCAGAAGCACATGGGGACGCTGCTCGCGCTCGCCGACCCGGTCTGCGCGCCCGACGATCTGCGGGACGCCGTGCGCACCTTCGTCGACGCCGCCGAGCAGAGCGGGCGGACACCGTGCTGGTTCTCCGTCGGAGCCGAGACCGCCCACCTGGCCGAGCAATTGGGGTGGCGCAGCCTGCAGATCGCCGAGGACACCATCGTGGATCTGCCCGAGCTGGAGTTCAAGGGCAAACCGTGGCAGAACGTCCGGTCGGCGATCAACAAGTCCACGAAGGAGGGCATCACCTTCCGGCTGGTGACACTCGCCGACGAATCGTTCGCCATCCGCTCGCAGGTGCGCGCCATCTCCGAGGAATGGGTGGGGGACAAGGGGTTACCCGAGATGGGCTTCACTCTCGGCACCGTCGACGAGGCGATGGACCCGGAGGTTCGTGTCGCACTCGCCCTCGACGGGGGCGGCAGCGTGCACGGCGTGCTGTCGTGGCTGCCGGTGTATGACCCGACGCCCGACGACGCCCCGAACTCCGCACCCGTCGTCCGTGGTTGGACACTCGACGTGATGCGCAGGCGCACAGACGGATTCGGGCCGGTCATCGAGTATCTGATCGCGTCATCCGCGCTCGCCTTCAAAGAGGAAGGCGCACAGTTCATCTCGCTGTCCGGGGCGCCGCTGGCGCACGGGGACGACAACGTCGACCTCGAACGCATGGACCGCCTGCTCGACAGCCTCGGTGCCGCGATGGAACCGTTCTACGGCTTCCGCTCGCTGCACCACTTCAAGAAGAAGTTCAACCCCCGGTACGAGCCGGTCTACCTGTCGTTCCGTGACGAAAGTGATCTTCCCCGAATCGGATTGGCGATCTCACGGGCATACCTGCCGGACGCGTCGCCCTCTCAGCTGGTGCGGCTCGCGGCGTCCGGCAAGGGGGAGTGAGCCGCCTCGGTGACCCGCTCGGAATGGCTGTAGATCACCATCGAATCGCCCCGCGAGAAGCCGACGAGCGTGATGCCGCGCGCATCGGCGAGATCCGCCGCCAACGACGACGGCGCCGACACGGCCGCCAGCATCGGGATGCCGGCCATCGCCGCCTTCTGCACCAGCTCGAAGCTGGCCCGGCCGGACACCTGGAGAATGGTGTGCCGCAACGGAAGCCGATCGGCCAGCACCGCCCAGCCGATCACCTTGTCCACCGCGTTGTGCCGGCCGACGTCCTCGCGCAGCACCAGCAGCTCACCGGAGTCGCCGTCGAAGATCCCGGCCGCATGCAGTCCACCCGTCTTCGCGAAGACCGCCTGCCCGTCACGCAACCGGTCGGGGAGGGCGAGTACCTCGTCGACGTCGACCGACATGTCGTCGGCGGCCGGGTCGAACGCCGAGCGTGTGACGACGGTGTCGATGCTCGACTTGCCACACACGCCACAGGCGCTCGTGGTGGTGAAGTTGCGCGCGAGTTCGGGGTTCGGGGGCGCCACGTGCGGCGCGAGCGCGACGTCGAGCACGTTGTACGTGTTCGCGCCATCCTCGTCGACAACATCCATTGGGCCCGCTCGCTTCGCTCCCGGCGCCCCGCCATCGATTGGGCCCGCTCGCTTCGCTCCCGGCGCCCCGCCATCGATTGGGCCCGCTCGCTTCGCTCCCGGCGCCCCGCCGCAATACCGGGCCACATCGATGTCCGCCGCCCCGGTGATCACCCCCTCGGACACCAGGAAGCCGGCGGCGAGCTCCACGTCACTGCCGGGGGTGCGCATGGTGACGGCCAGCCGCGCCCCGTTCACCCGGATCTCCAGCGGCTCCTCGACCGCCAGCACATCGGCACGGGTCGACGCCTCGGCACCCCGGCGTACCCGGGTCACCTTGCGTCGCGCGGTGATACGTCCCACGTGCCCAGGGTAGTGCCCGCGGTGCCCCGCGCCGGTGTCAGACGTCGAGGATCAGCGTGACCGGGCCGTCGTTGACCAGCCGCACCTGCATGTGGGCGCCGAAGATCCCGGTCGCGACGGTCGCCCCCAACGCGCGCAGTGCGGCGACGACCTCGTCGACCAGCGGCTCGGCCACCGGCCCCGGGGCCGCGGCGTTCCACGACGGTCGGCGTCCCTTGGCCGTGTTCGCGTGCAGGGTGAACTGGCTGATCACCAGAATCGGGGCATCGACGTCGGCGGCCGAGCGTTCCGGACCGTCGTCGGCCCCGTCGAGAATGCGCAGGCGCCAGATCTTGTCGGCGAGTCTGGCGGCCAGGTCCGCGGTGTCCTCGTGGGTGACCCCGATCAACGCGACGAGACCGTGCGAGCCGGAGGGGATGTCGAGTGCCCCGACGACCTCGCCGTCGACGACGACGGATGCCTCGGTGACCCGCTGGACGACAGCTCGCATGGCGACAAGCCTGCCAAACGGCCGGCGTCAGCCGCGCGCCTGCCCGTAGAAGCGCGACGGGCGGACGGTCAGGACCTGCCGGTGGTCGGCGATCATCGCTCGCGTGTAGTCGTCCCAGTCCTCGTGCTCGCCGTTGATCGTCCGATACAGGTCGATCAATGCGGTCATCGCCGGATCGCCGGGTTCGGACGCGACCGGAGTGAGCTCCGCGGTCCCTTCGAGAACCGCGTAGCTCCAGAAATCCGGGCTGGTCACGTACAACGAGACGCGCGGGTCGCGCAGCGCGTTGCGGGTCTTGGCGCGGTCGGCGGTCACCGAGATCCGCGCCACCTGCTCGTCGGGGTACCAGCCGTGCATCACGTTGGACAACTGTGGTCGGCCGTCACGTTTCACCGTGACCAGCACCGACTTCGTGGTCGAGGCGAACAGGGCGCGCAGGGAATCGTCTGAGGTCATATCTGTAGGCATACACCCGTGCGTCATGTCGGGCCGTTGTGCCCTGTCTGGCGGGCCGCGCCCGGAGGACGATCGAGTCATGAGCAAGATCCTCGTCGCCTATGCGACCAAGCACCATTCCACCGCGGAGATCGCCGAGGCCGTGGCCGCCGAGCTGCGCACACACGGGCTGGAGGTCGACTGCGCCGAGGTCGGCGACGCGACCATCTCCGGCCACGACGCGGTCGTGCTGGGCAGCGCCGTCTACACCGGTCGCTGGCGTCGGGAGGCGGTGTCGTTCCTCAAACACCACCGCGACGAACTGAGCCGAATGCCGTTCTGGGTCTTCAGTTCCGGGCCCGTCGGGGACAACGTCGACCAGGACCTGACCGAGAACTCCAAGTGGCTCGAACCGCGGAAGGTCCTCGACCTCGCCGACTCGCTGGGAATGCGCGGACACACCGTGTTCGGCGGTCGGATGCCGACGGAGCCGCACGGGTTCATCGAGAAGTCGATGGTCAAGAGCACGCCCGAAGAACTGCGTGACGCTCGTGACTGGGACCAGATCCGGCAGTGGGCGGCCGGCGTGGCCGCCGAACTCACGTCAGCGCGTACGTGACGGTCACCGAGAACGTCAGGGTCTGCTGACCGGGTTCGATCGGCACCGGCGCCGCAGCCACTGCGGAGTCTCTTTGCACCGTCGTCGGCTGTTCGGCACCGCTGGTCTGCTCGGTGATCGTCTGCACCTTGCCCAGTGAATCACCGGCCAGCGAGGCGTACTGTTCGGCGCGGGATCGCGCGTCGTCGAACGCTGCCTCACGGGCCTGCTTCATCAGGTCGGAGTCGTCGTCGATGGCGAAGGCGACGTTGCTGATTCGTGTGTTGTCGCCGCCCGCGGTGGCCGCTGCCGCCAGGATGGCCGACGCCTTGTCGAGGTCGCGGATGGTCACCCGGATCGTGTTGGTCGCCTGATAGCCGGAGATCTCGCTGCTGCTGCCCGGTGCGGGGCTGGTGTACTGCGGCGTCAGGTTCACCTGCTGGGTCTGGATGTCCTTGCGGTCGACGCCGGCCGCGACCACCGCGTCGGTCACCTTCTTGACCTGTGCGCTGGACTCGTTCAGCGCGCTCGAGACGTCGGCCGCGGTGGCCTCGACGCCGATGTCGGCGCGCAGGGTGTCAGGTGTGCCGGTGACCTTCCCGGACCCGACGACGGTCACCGTGCGCGGCTTGTCGCCGCCGCCGTCGCTGCCGCACCCGGCGATCGCCAGCACCGCGAGCCCGGTGGCGATCAGAGCGAGCAGACGCCTCATCGGACCGGTTCCTTCAGCAACATGTCGATGCCCCATCCGACGATCGAGATGACGATGGCACCCCAGATGGCCGACCAGAAGAAGCTGTCGACCTGCAGTCCCCAGTGCGTGGTGTTTCGCGTGATCCACGCGGTGATCTCCAGCATGAAGGCGTTGATCGCGATGTGGATGAGCCCCAGGGTCAGGATGTAGAGCGGGATCGAGAGGATCTGCACGATCGGTTTGATGAAGCCGTTCACGAGGCCGAAGACGAGCGAGACGAAGACCACCACACCGATCTGCTCGAGCGTCGTCGGGTTGTCGCCGTACACGAAGTCGAGGCCCGGCACGATCAGGGTGGCGATCCACAGCGCGAAACCGGTGAACGCGGAACGAATCAGGAAGGCTCTCATGGGGTCAGTCTGCCACCGCTGCCGGAATTCGCCCTCCGGCCCGGAGACCGCAAGGGATAGTGGTGCCATGCCATTGTTGTTCCACAGTGATCAGCACGATGAGTTCGGTACCTGGGCGCTCGCTTACATTCCCTACGGCGGAGCCGATTTCGGGGAGATCGAAGCGGTGGCCAAGCAGGTCGGCGACGGCGACGACGCCGCGTTCTACCGGGCGTGGGTGGAGCTCGGCGATCGTCTCGGCGCGGACGCGGAAACCGCTGTCGCTGCCGGGCATACCGATTCGGCCCGCGAGTTGTACCTGCGTGCCAGTGCGTACTACGCGTCGGCGTATCACCCCCTGTACGGCGCGCCCACCGACCCGCGCCTCGTCGAGGCGTTCGACAAGCAGGTGGCCGCCTTCGACGCCGGGCTCGCGATCGGGCCGGGCGCCGTGTCGCCCATCCGAATCCCGTACGAGGACACCACGTTGCCGGCCTATGTGATCCCGGCGCCGGGGCACGAGACCGAGAAGCGTCCGACGATCATCTTCACCAACGGTTACGACGCGACGATCACCGACATGTACTTCGCATCGGCGGTCGCCGCGCTGCGCCGCGGCTACCACTGCGTGCTGTTCGACGGACCCGGGCAGGGGGAGTTGCTCTACAAGCAGGGGATTCCGATGCGGCCGGACTGGGAGGCGGTCGTGACACCGGTGGTCGATGTGGTTGCGGCGCAACCGATCGTCGACGCCGGGGCGATCGTGTTGTCCGGTTGGAGCCTCGGCGGCTTCCTCGCCCCGCGGGCCGCGTCGGCAGAGCGACGTCTGGCCGCGCTGATCGCCGACCCGGGCGCGTGGAGCGTCGCCGACAGCGTGAAGGCGTTTGCGGCCGGCATGGGGGCGCCACCCGATTCGCTCGACCATCCCGACGCGATACCCCAGGACGTCCTCGACTCCATGACCGGCATCGTCGAGTCGAACCCGTCGCTGCGCTGGCGCATCATCAACCGCGGGTTCTGGGTCAACGGCGTCACCGACATGCGGGGATTCGTCGTGGCCTCGCTGCAGTATCACCTTCCCGACGACGCCACCATCGACTGCCCGGTCCTGTCGACCTCCGCGGAGAACGACATCCTCGGGGCCGGCGCCGACTCGTTCGTCCAGCGGGTCGGCGAGCACGCCACGCTGATGCGGTTCACCGCGGCCGAGGGTGCGGGGGAGCACTGCGAGATGACCAACCGGACCCTGCTCAATCGTCGGGTGCTCGACTGGCTCGACGACACCCTCGGACGCAACGGATAGGTCAGCGAAGCAACTCGATCAGCGCCACCCAGGAGATCCACACCCCGGTGACGATCGCCGACAGCGATCCGACGGCCACCCAGTAGTAGCCGTTCTCATTCCCGGTGATCAGCACGACCGCGCCGACGACGAACATCACCGGCGGAATGACGCACAGGGCCGACTTGAACGGGCGCAGCGCTCGCGGCTGGGTGGTGTCCTGGTAGATCCGCCGCACGGCGATCGATGCCATCACACCGACCGATACCGCACCGACGAGCAGTTCGACGCCCAGCGCCCACGCCGGCTGCCCGGGCATCAGTCCCAGGCACGAGGCGATGATCGCCAGCACCAGCGACCCGATCGCGGTGGCGGCCCGCGACGCCACCCCGGTCGAGGCCAGCACGCGTTCGACGTTCACCGAGATCGCGACGATGAGCAGGCCCGCCAGCGCCCCCGACACGCCCGCCATCGCCACGTTGAAGTCCTTGAAGGACTCCAGCGTCGCGCTCACCCGCGTCCCGCGGTGTCGATCTGGTCGCGGCGGGCGGTGACCAGCGCGCGGATCGCGTCGTCGGGCAACGGTTTTCCCGGTGGAAACCGCACGGTGCCCTTGGCGTGCTCGAAGCCGTCGAGCATCGGAGCGGCCGCCGCCACCGGGTCCTGGCCGAACGGGTAGACGCCGAAATGCTTCTTCGCGCGCATCACCGACAGGAGCGGCTTGCCGTGATAGATGAGGGCGGGCATGCCGTAGCCCTTGCCCTGTTCGACGTCGGGGACCAGTTTGCGCGCGATCGTGTAGACCCGATCGATCTCGGTACGGTCGTCGGGGTCGAGTTGATCAAGATAGTCATCGATGGTGCCCATGACCGGCCTCTCGAGTCGTGTCTCGTGGTCGCACTGCGAGAACTGCATGCCCGCTCGCCCAAGCGCGCTCACATCGGTGTCATACGACAATAATCTCCTCGTCCGGCCGATCTCGGCGCGTTTGCGCGGAGTCATCCCTCCAGCCGCGCGCGGTGCCGGTCGGTCAGGTCGGTCATCCCTCGCAGAAGCGCGCTGAGCGCATCGAGTTGTTCGGCCGAATGGTCGTCGAACAGCGTTTGGCCCTCGGTCACCATCGGCCCGTAGCATTCCCAAACCCTTTGCCGCCCTTCGTCTGTCAGCTCGACGAGCACGCGGCGACGGTCGGCGGGGTCCGGCGTTCGTCGCACGAAGCCCTTCTCGGTGAGCCGGTCGATCAGGGCGGTCGTCGCGGCCGGTCGCAACCCGGTGGCGGTCGCGAGCTCGCCGGCCGTGCGGGATTCCTCGCTCAGCCAATCCAGACAGCGCAGATCGGCCGGTCCGACCCCGAGGTGACGTCCGACGGCGTCGTCGAAGGATTCCACGGTCCGTTGATACCGCTGCATGGCACGACCGATGTCGTCGATGGCGTCTTGACGGGAGCGTGACACCGTGCTTTCCTTTCGATATTCGAATAGTTCGAGAATCGAATCTTACGAGTATCGTACGGAAGGATGATCCCATGAAGGCAGTGATCGTCGGTGGGGGAATCGCCGGGCCGGCCACCGCGATGGCGTTGCAGGCCGTCGGCATCGACTGCGTCGTGCTCGAGGCGAAATCGGAGACCGACCGGAACGCCGGGTCGTGGTTCACGATCTCGCCGAACGGGCTGGCCGCGCTCGACGTCGTCGGCGCCCTCGACCCGGTACGGCATCTGGGTGTGTCCACGCGGCGCAACGTCATGGTCGGCGCCACCGGCCGGGAACTGGGTGTGCTGCCGCTGGGTGCTCCGCTGCCCGACGGCACCCCGGCGCTCTCGTTCAAACGTCCCCGGCTGGCCGCCGCACTCGCCGACGAGGTGCGCCGGCGGGGGATCGACCTGCGGGGCGGGTCTCGCGTGCGGTCGGTGACCGACCATGGTGACGGGGTGTCGGTGACGCTCGACGACGGATCGCACCTCGACGGCGACCTGGTCATCGGTGCCGACGGGATCGGTTCTGTCGTCCGGACCGCGATCGATCCGGCGGCTCCCCGTGGCCGCTATGTCGGGCTCACCAACTTCGGTGGGGTCACCGCCGGGTCGGCGACAACCGGCGAGCTGCCGTCGGAGTCCTGGTACTTCGTGTTCGGGCACCGCGCGTTCTTCGGCGCCCTGCCGACCCCGTCCGGTGACGTCGTCTGGTTCGTCAACGTGCCGCAGGACCCGATCAGCGAGTCAGCACGGGCGCAGACGACCGAGGCGCAATGGCGGGAACGCCTCGCCGCACTGGCCGAGGCCGACGCCGGCCCGTTCGCCGCCCTCATCCGCGACGGCATCCTGGAACTCGCCGCGGACAACACCTACGACCTGCCGACCGTGCCGGTCTGGCACCGCGGACGGCTCGGACTCGTCGGCGATGCCATCCATGCGCCGGCACCGAGCTCCGGCCAGGGCGCGTCGATGGCGCTCGAGGATGCCGTGGTGATGGCGTCGTCGCTGGCCGGGGCCACGACCGTCGAGGACGGTTTCGTCGGGTTCGAAACGGCCCGGCGCTCCCGGGTGGAGAAGATCGTCGCCGTCGGTGCGCGGTCGAGCAGCACCAAGACACCGAGCGGGCTCGGCCGTGTGCTCAACGACACCGTGATGCGGATGATCTTCCGCTACGTCGTCACCGAGCGCTCGCAGCGGTGGATGTTCGACCATCGCGTGGCCCTTGGGTGACCGGCGGTTTGGACTGTTCTCGCAGTTCGCGTAATATAGAACGTCGGTGTGCGTCGCACGCCGTTTTCGCCATGTCGTCTGGCATGGCCGAGGCGGTGCGCGTTGCCATCACCCTAACGGATAAACACGGTTTCAACCCGGCTTCGCATTCGCGATCCACCTGATCGCGGGGGATGAAGCCAGGATCGCGGAGGACATGGCGAAAAAAGACGGGGCCATCGAGGTCGAGGGACGAGTCATCGAACCCCTGCCCAATGCGATG
Source organism: Gordonia sp. NPDC003424 (assembly GCF_053588655.1). Classification (NCBI taxonomy): domain Bacteria; kingdom Bacillati; phylum Actinomycetota; class Actinomycetes; order Mycobacteriales; family Gordoniaceae; genus Gordonia; species Gordonia sp. NPDC003424. The sequence continues at coordinate 26,318 of NZ_JBSFQJ010000024.1, read as the reverse complement.
TTTCGCATTGAGCTGGAGAACGGTCACAAGGTTCTCGCCCACATCAGCGGCAAGATGCGGCAGCACTACATCCGCATCCTGCCCGAGGACCGGGTCGTCGTGGAACTCTCGCCCTATGACCTGGGTCGTGGGCGCATCGTTTATCGGTACAAGTAGGACTTCCTTCCCCGAACACGGGTGAGGACAACTCGGGCGCGGCTTTGTCGTGCCCGGACATTCAAGGAGAAGCGGACGTGAAGGTTCAGCCGAGCGTCAAGCCGATCTGCGAGAAGTGCAAGGTGATCCGCCGCAACGGTCGGGTCATGGTGATCTGCGAGAACCTGCGTCACAAGCAGCGTCAGGGCTGATCACTCGCAACCCTCCGGGTCGCTTGAGAAACCCACAACTGAATATCGACAACCAGAGCTGAACAGAACTTTGTGAAGCCCTCCTGGCACCAGCACCGACATACGGGTCGGCGCCCACCTCCGGTTCAGAGGCCGGAGCCCTCCGCAGAGTGAGGGGCGGACCAGGAGCAGACCTCTGAGAAGTGAAGGAAATCCGCCACATGGCACGTGTTGCTGGTGTGGATCTCCCCCGCGAGAAGCGGCTGGAGATCGCACTGACCTACATCTATGGAGTTGGGCGTACCACCTCCAAGGAGATCCTCGACGCCACCGGGCTGAGCCCCGACCTGCGCGCCAAGGATCTCACCGACGCAGACGTTTCCAAGCTGCGTGAGTACATCGAGGCATCGGTGAAGGTCGAGGGTGACCTGCGCCGCGAGGTGCAGGCCGACATCCGTCGCAAGATCGAGATCGGCTGCTACCAGGGTCTGCGCCACCGTCGTGGCCTGCCCGTGCGTGGACAGCGCACCAAGACCAACGCCCGTACTCGTAAGGGCCCGAAGAAGACCATCGCCGGGAAGAAGAAGTAATGCCTCCGAAGTCACGTAGCGCAGGCCCGAAGAAGGGCGCACGCCGTCGCGATAAGAAGAACGTCCCGCACGGCAACGCACACATCAAGTCGACGTTCAACAACACCATCGTCTCGATCAGCGACCCCAACGGCAACGTCATCAGCTGGGCGTCGTCGGGTCACGTCGGTTTCAAGGGCTCGCGCAAGAGCACCCCGTTCGCGGCTCAGCTCGCGGCCGAGAACGCTGCGCGCAAGGCCCAGGAACACGGCGTCAAGAAGGTCGACGTGTTCGTCAAGGGACCGGGTTCGGGTCGTGAGACCGCCATCCGGTCGCTGCAGGCCGCCGGCCTCGAGGTCGGCACCATCTCCGATGTCACCCCCCAGCCGCACAACGGCTGCCGTCCGCCCAAGCGGCGTCGGGTCTAGCGGGAAGGTAAGGAACTAGAAACATGGCTCGTTATACCGGCCCCGCAACCAAGAAGTCCCGTCGTCTGCGCGTCGACCTCGTCGGCGGAGACCAGGCGTTCGAACGTCGCCCCTACCCGCCCGGCCAGCACGGCCGCGCGCGGATCAAGGAGAGCGAATACCTGCTCCAGCTGCAGGAGAAGCAGAAGGCCCGCTTCACCTACGGCGTGATGGAAAAGCAGTTCCGTCGCTACTACGAAGAGGCCAACCGTCGCACCGGCAAGACCGGTGACGAGTTGCTCCGCATCCTGGAGACCCGCCTCGACAACGTCGTGTACCGCGCCGGACTGGCCCGGACCCGTCGTCAGGCCCGCCAGATGGTCACCCACGGTCACCTCACCGTCAACGGTGTGCGTGTCGACGTGCCCAGCTACCGCGTGAGCCAGTACGACATCATCGACGTCCGTCCGAAGTCGCTGCAGACCGTGCCGTTCCAGATCGCCAAGGAGATCCAGGGCGACCGTCCGGTTCCGGGTTGGCTGCAGGTGGTTCCGTCGACACTGCGCATCCTCGTGCACAACGTGCCCGAGCGTGCCCAGATCGACGTGCCGCTGTCCGAGCAGCTCATCGTCGAGTTCTACTCGAAGTAATCGCCCGACCCGTCACAGCAAGACAAGCCAAGCAGCACAAGCTGTTTCGGTTCACCTCGAGGCCGTCAAATAGCGGGCGGCCAAAGGAGAAAAACACAGAATGCTCATCTCACAGCGACCCACCCTCACCGAGGAGATCATCGCCGACAACCGGTCGAAGTTCGTCATCGAACCGCTCGAGCCCGGCTTCGGTTACACCCTCGGCAACTCGCTGCGCCGTACCCTGCTCTCGTCGATCCCCGGAGCTGCGATCACCAGCATCCGCATCGACGGTGTCCTGCACGAGTTCACCACCGTACCCGGGGTCAAGGAAGACGTCACCGACATCATCCTGAACCTCAAGGGCCTCGTGGTCAGCTCCGAAGAGGACGAGCCGGTCACCATGTACGTGCGCAAGCAGGGTCCGGGCACCGTCACCGGCGCCGACATCGTGCCCCCGGCCGGTGTCACCGTGCACAACCCTGACCTGCACATCGCCACCCTGAACGACAAGGGCAAGCTCGAGATCGAGCTCGTCGTCGAGCGGGGCCGCGGCTATGTGCCGGCCGTGCAGAACAAGGCGTCGGGTGCCGAGATCGGCCGGATTCCGGTCGACTCGATCTACTCGCCGGTGCTCAAGGTGACCTACAAGGTCGAGGCCACCCGTGTCGAGCAGCGCACCGACTTCGATCGGCTCGTGCTCGATGTGGAGACCAAGAACTCGATCACCGCACGCGACGCGCTCGCTTCGGCGGGCAAGACCCTGGTCGAGCTGTTCGGGCTCGCCCGGGAGCTCAACGTCGAGGCGGAGGGTATCGAGATCGGTCCGTCGCCGGCCGAGGCCGACCACCTGCAGTCGTTCAGCCTGCCGATCGAGGATCTGGAGCTGACCGTTCGGTCCTACAACTGCCTGAAGCGCGAGGGTGTGCACACCGTCGGCGAGCTGGTGGCCCGGACCGAGTCGGATCTCCTCGACATCCGCAACTTCGGCCAGAAGTCGATCGACGAGGTGAAGGTCAAGTTGCACGCGCTGGGTCTGTCGCTCAAGGACAGCCCGGCCAGCTTCGACCCGTCGCAGGTTGCCGGTTACGACCCGGCCACCGGCACCTGGTCGGAGGATGCCGCATTCAGTGACGACGCCGGTGAGGACTACGCCGAGACCGAGCAGCTGTAAGGCTTGTCGACCCAAACCCTGACTTCCGGTCGTGAGATCGTGAGTTTCTTCTAGGAGAAGAGAAATGCCCAAGCCCACCAAGGGTGCCCGCCTCGGCGGGTCGGCCAGCCACCAGAAAGCGATGCTGGCGAACCTCGCCACGTCGCTCTTCGAGCACGGCCGTATCACCACCACCGAAGCGAAGGCGAAGCGGCTGCGCCCGTACGCCGAGAAGCTGATCACCCACGCGAAGGCCGGCTCGCTGGCCAATCGTCGTGAGGTGATGAAGGACATCCGCGACAAGGATGTCGTGCACACCCTGTTCGCCGAGATCGGTCCGTTCTTCGCGGATCGTCCGGGCGGCTACACCCGCATCATCAAGACGCTGCCGCGCAAGGGCGACAACGCCCCGATGGCCGTGATCGAGCTGGTGCGTGAGAACACCGCGTCGACCGAGGCCAACCGCGCGACCCGTGCGGCCGCGTCGAAGAAGGCCGCCGCCGAGGCTGCTGCCGTCGACGAGGCCGACGACACCAACGTCGTCGCCGAGGTCGAGGCCGAGGCTTCCGACGAGGCCGTCGCCAACGCGGACGCGGTCGCCGAGGCCGTCACCGACGAGTCGGCAGCCGTCGCGGCCGCCGACGAGGCGGAGGCTCCCGCAGCCGACGCCGACGGTGAGAAGAAGTCGGACGACTGAGTCCAGAACAGTTGACAGAACCCGCCGTCACCGATTCCGGTGACGGCGGGTTCTGCCGTCTGCGCCTCGACATCTCCTACGACGGCACCGATTTCGCCGGTTGGGCGCGGCAGATCGGTCAGCGGACGGTGTGCGAGACGCTGGAGACCACCCTTGCGACCGTGCTGCGGGTCCCGGTGCGGCTCACGGTCGCCGGACGCACCGATGCCGGCGTGCACGCCACCGGCCAGGTCGCGCACGCCGACGTCCCGGAATCGGCGTTGAACACCCGGTCGATCGCCGGCGACCCGTCGACGCTCGTGGGCCGGCTGGGCAAGATGTTGCCCGACGACGTCCGGGTGCGGGAGATCGTCCGGGTGAGCGGGCATTTCGACGCGCGGTTCTCCGCGCTGCGCCGCCACTACGTCTACCGGCTCACCGACGCGCGGTGGGGAGCCGAGCCCATCCACGCACGCGCCACCGCGGTGTGGCGGCGACCGTTGGACGTCGATGCGATGAACTCGGCGTCGTCGACGTTGTTGGGTCTCAACGATTTCGCCGCTTTCTGCCGCCGACGTGACGGAGCGACGACGATCCGCGATCTGCAACGCTTCGATTGGCGCCGCGACGACGAGGGGGTGCTCGTCGGCCGGGTCAGTGCGGATGCGTTCTGCTGGTCGATGGTGCGGTCGCTGGTCGGCGCGGTGGCCAGCGTGGGCGACGGACGCCGCGACATCGACTGGTGCCGTGGACTTCTCGAGGAGCGAGAACGCAATAGCAAGATCCCCGTCGCGGACGCCCGCGGGCTGTGCCTGACCGGCGTCGACTATCCCGCCGACGACGACCTCGCGGCCCGCAACGAGGTCACCCGCGACCTGCGCACCTCGACCGGTGGCTGCTGCGGGGGCTGACCCGCGCTGTCTCGGCAGCCGATCGGGCCGGCGCCGCTGCGCTATTCGACATCGGCGGTCCTCGCGAGCAGCGCCAGGTCGGGAGTTCTGATCGCCCGGACCGGAGCCGACTCCCGAAGGCCCACATGCTGATGCAGCCACGCCAGCGGTGCGGGCGCCCACCAGCTGAACCGGCCCAGCAGGCCCATCACCGCCGGCAGCAGTACCATCCGGACGAGCGTCGCGTCGACCAGAACCGCCAGTGGCAGGCCGACCCCGAAGACCCGCATGATGGAGACCTGGGCGCTGCCCATAGATCCGAAGGTCACCACCATCAGGAGTGCGGCGGCGGTGACCACACGCCCGGTATGGGCCAGGCCGCGGGCGATGGCCTCGGTGTTGTCGGCGCGGGTCTTCGCGGAACCCGCCCAATACTCGCGCATTCGTGACACGACGAAGAGCTGGTAGTCCATCGCCAGTCCGAAAGCCATGCAGAACAACAGCATCGGGACACTCGCCGACAACGTGCCGATGGTGGTGGTGCCGAAGCCGCCCAGGTGTCCGTCCTGGAAGATCCACACCAGCGCGCCGAACGCGGCCGTCAGCGACAGCACGTTGAGCAGCAGCGTCACCACCGGCAACACCAGGCTGCCGGTGAAGAGGAACACGATGACGAAGGTGACCGCGGCGATCAGTGAAACAACAAGTGGCAGTGTGGAAGTGACCGCCTCACCGCTGTCGCGATTGAGTTGGGCCCAACCGCCGAAGAGCACCTGCCGGCCGTCGGGCGGTGTGACGGCGTGCAGGTGGTCGAGCTGGTGCTCGGATGCCGGCGAGTACAGCGGGGCGACCGATCCGACGGTCAGGTAGGCGGCATCGCCACGGATCTCGGTCGGCAGGGCGGCCGGACCCACCCGATGGCCGCCGCGATACGTCCCGCTCGGCACCGACACCGCCGACACGTCGGCGACTCGTGAGAGATCGGCGGCGTACCCGTCGAGTGCGCCGACCGGCAGGCCGGCGACGTTCGGGACGGTGATCACCACCGAGTTGCCCACCGCGGCGGTGTCGAACTCCGAGCGCAATTGATCGCCGACCTGACGCACGTCGGCCGACGGCGGCAGCAGCCGGTCGTCGGGGAACCCGAACTTGATGCCGAGGAACGGTGCGCCGGCCGCGAGCAGGGCCACCGTGACGCCCAGCGCCACCGGGATGGCCCGCCGCATGACGCCCTTCGACCAGCGGTACCAGGCGGTCTGGTCGATGGGTGCCGGCGTCGGCGCCGGCCGACCGAGAACGCGCCGGATCAGTCGTCGGAGATCCCACGCGTCCAGCCGAGTACCGAGCAGCACCAGCACGGCCGGGGTCAGCACCAGTGCCGCGCCGGCCGCCAGCGCGACCACCGCCACGCCGGCATACGCGAACGACTTGAGGAAGTAGATGGGGAAGCACACCATCGTCGCCATCGCGAGTGCCACGGTGACCGCCGAGAACGCGACCGTCCGGCCCGCCGTGGACATGGTGATCAGCAGTGCGCGTTCGCGGTCCGGGTTCTCGGCGAGTTCGGTACGGAACCGGTTGACGATCAGCAGTGTGTAGTCGATTGCCAGCGCCAGCCCCATGGCCAGAACGAGATTGAGGGCGAAGATCGAGACATCGGTGACCGCGGCGATGCCGCGGAGCACGGCCATCGACCCGACGATGGCGAACATCCCGACGACCAACGGCAAAGCGGCGGCGAACACGCCGCCGAACACCCAGATCAGGATCACGAAGCTCAGCGGCATCGCGATCGTCTCCATGACGGCGAGGTCCTTCTTGGACTGATCGACGGTCGCGACCAGCGCGGCGCCGGCGCCACCGGTGCGGACGGTGACCCCGTCGAAGGTGGGCAGCATGGCCTGGATGTCGGCGGCGTGGCGCTGCGCGGTGGTCTCGTCGCCGGTCAGACCGGCCACCACCAGGCCGATCCTGCCGTCGCGGCTGATCAACGCGGTCGGCGACTGCGGCGGTGCGGCCCACGCCGACTGCAGGCCCGTCACATACGGCAGGCCGTCGAGCCTCCGGGTGATCTCGGTGCCGTCGGCACGCGCGGCGGGGCTCATCGCACCGTCGGCACGGTCCTCGACGGTGACCGCCAATTGTGTTCCGCCGATACCGAATTGGTGGGCCATCAAGTCTGAGGCGCGCGACGACTCGGCCGCGGGATCCTGGAATCCGCCGTTGGACAACTCATGTGCGACGGGCGCGCCGAACAGCCCGGTCGCCACCATCACCGCTAGTGCACCCGCGACGATCCACCACGGGCCGCGCAGGGCCCAACGTCCGATCACCGTCAGTGGCGCCACACCGGGACGTCGGTCGTGGCGCGTCGTCGTCGCAGCCATGTACGAAGTCTGCTGTCGACGAACTCGCAGGTCGCGCGTAGTGCACTACTCGATTACCGCGCGGCATCACCCGCCGCAACCTCGTGAGCGTCGGTGGCAAACTCGCGCGTGCCGATCTGGGAACCGGGCTGTGGACGACTATCCCGCCGACGACCATCCCGCCGACGCCGGGCTCAACGCGCCTGCTCGGGCGGCCTTCTTGGGTGGCGCGCTGGTGACCGGCTCCGGCACACGGCGATTCTTGACCGCGTCGGTGATCACATCGCCCACCGCGTTGAGGACCTGGTTGAAGCTCTCGGCGCCGGCCTTGCGGGCCAGGTCCGGGTTGCCGGTGGTGGCCAGGGTGTTCGCGGCCTTGTCGGCCGTGGCGGCACCGCCGATCAGCATCATCTCCGGCACCACATATCCCACGGTCCATCCGATGTTGACGGCGTTGACCGCAGCGGCCTGCGCCCTGGTCCGGGGAGTCGTGAGGTCCGGCGGGTTCAGCATCATCGGGGTCTTGACGGCCGCCAGAAGCCGGGTGCGCCCTGCGTCATAGGCTGCGCCGACCTGTTCGGGTGTGCCACCCGAACGTGCGGTGTCGATGACATTCATCGTCTCGATGGCTGCCACGCCCCACACGTTCTTGACCTTCGGCACCACCAGGAGGATGTCGTGACCGAACATGTCGGTGATCCCGGCGCTCGCCGGACCGGTCACCGATGCCAGCGCGGTGCCCTTTGCCCGGGCATCGGATCCGGTCTGCGCCAGCGTCGCGGAGTACACACCGGGAGCGCGCACCGTCGCGGTCGACACGTTGACCGCGAACTTGAGCATCGGCGGGCACAGGAGTACGCAGTAGTCCCACTGGTTTTTCACCATCCCCAAGATGATGGCTCCCGGTGGCGGGCCGGCGACCGGCCGTGGCACGAGGTCGACGGTCGGCTGGGGTACGAGGCCGAGGGTCGGCTGAGGCGCGAGGCTGACGGTCGGCGACAGCCTGATCTCGGCTGCCGACGCCAGACCCGGACTCCCCAGTGCCACACCGGTCGACGCCGCGAGAATGGCGACGATCGGCAGGATGCGAATACTTCTCAGCCACTTCATCGGGACTCCCAAAGTACGGTGCGTGCAGCAGGGGCAGTGTCTGCACGCTGTAGGTGATCAGCCTACGCATATCGGGCGAACCGGCAGTGCGCTTTGGGTGAAGAGGTTGCGGCGGCGGCACGTCGGCGGGAGTCCGCGCACGGTCGTCGATATCGGCCGGGTTCCGGGGTGCTCAGACGCGCGAAAGTTGTTGCCGTCGGCAGGGTTTCGGGTTCGGCCGGCGGCGCGCGATGGGGGTGTCGGGTCAGGCCGGGGGATCGGTGGCGTCCGTCGGGGCTGTCGCGGTCAGGTACGCGACGAGCATGTCGCCCAACATCTTTCGTTGCTGTGCTCGATGCCCGGCAGCGGTGAGATCGCGCCCGAACAGGGTCTTGAACGTGTAGCGATTGGCGACCCGGAAGACGCAGAAACTGCTGATGATCTGATGGACGTCGAGCGCGTCGACGTCGTCGCGGAACAGGCCTCGCGTGCGCCCGACCTCGAGGATGCGTCCGAGGATGTCGACGGCGGGGCTGCCCAGATTCTGGACCGCGTCCGACTGCTTGATGTGGGCGCCCTTGAGGATGTTCTCGTTCGCGACGATCCGGATGAAATCCGGGTTGCGGTCGTGGTGGTCGAAGGTGATCTCGGCGAGCTGCCGGATCGCGGTCACCGGATCGTCCTCGATGTGGGTGACGCGCTGTTCGAGGCGACGGATCTTGCCGTAGGACGCCTCGAGCACCGCCTGGTACAGACCTTCCTTGTCGCCGTAGTAGTAGTACAGCATCCGCTTGGTGGTGTGGGTCTTCGCGGCGATCTCGTCGACGCGTGCGCCCGCGAACCCCTTGTCGGCGAACTCCTTCGTCGCGACGGCGACGATGTTCGCCTTGGTGCGGTCGGCATCGCGCCGGCGGACGGCCTCGGTGGTCACGCCATGAACTCTATCGTTCGTTCATCGGGCCCGTGGTCACGCCGTTCGGCGCAGGCCGGCGTCTTCGGTGGCGATGAGCTCACCGATGTGGCGGGTCATCCGGTCGGCGTCCGGCTCGATGCCGGCGAACAGTGCCAGGGCGTCCACGGCCTGATGCACCGCCATACCGTCGCCGGTCAGGGTGCGGGCACCGATCGTGCGGGCGGTGGCGACGAGTTCGGTGACGACGGGACGATAGACCACCTCGGCCACCCACAGGTCGGGGCGCAGGGCGGAGGCGGGCACCGCCATCCCCGGATGCGCGGCCATGCCGATCGGGGTGGCGTGGACGAGTCCGTCGGCGTCGTCGATCCTTGCGGTCGCGCCCACCGTGCCGCCCGAGGTGATCTCGACGTCGTCGAACATCGGCCTTAGGGCGGCGGCCAGCGCGTCGGCCCGATGGGGATCGTGATCGACGATGTGGAAGTGGTCGACACCGCGGGTTGCCATCGCGTAGGCCACGGCAGAACCCGCACCACCGGCGCCGAGTTGCACCACGTTCGTGCGCGAGACCGGGTCGGAGCCACCGGCGCCGAAGTGGAGGTCGAAGTTGCGGGCGAACCCGGACCAGTCGGTGTTGTGGCCGACGGTCCGGCCGCCGGGTTCGAAGACCACGGTGTTGACCGCACCGAGCCGTCGGGCATCGGCCGACAGGTCGTCGAGGTGGCCGACGATCCGCTGCTTGAACGGGTGCGTGACGTTCAGGCCGCGCAGTCCGGCTCGGCGAGCGCGATCGAGTACCGCGGCGAGGTCGATGGTGTCGACCTCCGCCGCGGGCACGTCGAGGGTCAGGTAGGTGTAATCGATGCCCTGCGCGGCGGCCTCGCGCTCGTGCATCGGCGGGGTCAGCGACCGTCCGATGCCCTGTCCGATGAGGGCGCAGACCACGGCTCCGGAGTTGACTCGGGTTGTGGCGGTGGCGAATTCGGAGTCGAACATCTTCAGTCTCTCTCGGGTGGGGAGCGGTGGGCTCAGGCGGTGACGGCGGAGGTGCTCAGGTGCGAGGTCGCGGTCGGGGTGGCTGCGGTCTCGCCTCCCTTTTCGCCCAGCGACATCGTGTCGACCTTGTTGGTTTCCTTCGCGGTGGCCGCGGCGATGGCGGCGATCACGGAGAACGTGGCGACCACGACGGCGACCGGAACCCATCCCATCCGTCCCTCGCCGAGGATGGCCGAGGCGATCAGCGGCAGGAAGCCCGAGGCCATGAAGCCGATCTGGGTGCCGATGGCCACACCGGAGTAGCGGACACGCGCCGGGAACATCTCCGAGTAGAACGACGGCCAGATGGCGTTGGCGGCCGCGTAGATCACCGACTGGATGATCAGCGTGGCGAACAGGATGGCCCAGAACGACCCGGTGGTGATGATCGCGAGGTAGGGGAACGCGAGCACCGCGCAGCCGACGGCGCCACCGATGAAGATCGGCTTGCGTCCGATCCGGTCGGCCGCGATACCCCACAGCGGCTGGGTGAACAGCATGGTCAGGTTGGCGATGACGCTGATCAGCAGCATCGAGCTCTTGGACACCTCGAAGTCGCTGGTGGCGTACTTGAGGGCGAACGTGGAGAACAGGGTGCTCATCACCGACACGGTCGCGCAGAGGATCACGCGGACCAGCGAGCGCCAGTGGAAGCGGAGCAGGACGAGCAGCGGGATGTCGGAGATGGCATCGGCTTCCTTGGCCTGCTCGAAGACCGGCGTTTCCGGCAGGGTGCGGCGGATCAGGTAGGCGACGATCATGACCACGGCGGAGAACCAGAACGGCACGCGCCAGCCCCAGCTGAGCAGGATGTCCTCGGGCAGTGCGGCCACCGGGATGAAGGTTAGCGTGCCGACCAGCAGGCCGGCCTGGGTGCCGTTCAATGTCCAGCTGGCGTAGAAGGCGCGTTTGCCCTCCTCGGCATGCTCGACGGTCAGTGAGCTCGCGCCGGACTGCTCGCCGGCGGCGGACAGACCCTGCAGCAGGCGCAGCGTCACCAGCGCGATCGGGGCGGCGATGCCGATGGTGTGGTAGTCGGGCAGGCAGCCGATCAGGAAGGTGGCCAGGCCCATCAGGACCAGCGTGAAGACGAGCACGCGCTGCCGGCCGATGCGGTCACCGTAGTGGCCGAGGACCACCGCTCCGATCGGGCGGGCCACGTACGCCACACCGAAGGTGGCGAATGCGGCGAGCGTGCCTGCGCCCGAGCTGAACTCGGGGAAGAAGATCTTGTTGAACACCAGCGCGGACGCGGTGCCGAAGATGAAGAAGTCGTAGTACTCGACCAGGCTCCCCATGAAGCTGGCGAGGGCGGCCTTGCGCGGCTGTGCAGCCGGCGCGGCCTGGGGGGTGGTGGTCATCGGTCCTCCTGACGTGGTGGGGGCTGCCACATCTTCAACAGCGTGTGACTGAGACTACAAACCGAGTGTCGCCACGTCAAGACAACTAACCAGATAGTTCATAAATTCATCATCTATGCAGCTAGAGGCTTTGGAGTTTGTGTAAGTGTCCGCGCGCTCTGGCCTCACCAATGAACAGTTTGGTACATTAACGCCACTGTGTCGGGCGCCACACGAGGAGAATGCCATGACCCCGAGGACATCCATCGCCACCGTGTGTCTGTCCGGCACGCTCGCCGAGAAGCTCGACGCCGCGGCGGCCGCCGGGTTCGACGGTGTGGAGGTGTTCGAACCCGACTTCGTCGCGTCGCCGATGCGACCGGCGGACGTGGCGCACGCCGCCGCCGATCGAGGCCTCGGCATCGACCTCTATCAGCCGTTCCGCGATCTCGACCACGTGGACGCGGCCCGATTCGGCCGCAATCTCGTGCGTCTGGAGCGCAAGTTCGACGTGATGGACGAGCTCGGCTGCGACCTGCTGCTGGTGTGCTCGTCGCCCTCGCCGTCGGCCGTCGTCGACGACGCCCTGCTGATCGAGCAGCTCGGCACCGCCGCGGAGATCGCCGCCCGCCGGGGCAAGCGCATCGCCTATGAGGCACTCGCCTGGGGCACCGCGGTCAACGACTACCGTCACGCGGCGAGCATCGTCGCCGCGGTCGACAACCCGGTCCTGGGCACCTGCCTGGACAGCTTCCACATCCTGTCGCGAGGAGACGATCCGTCGGGCATCGCCGACCTGCCGGCCGAATCCATCTTCTTCCTGCAGCTTGCCGACGCGCCGCGGATGTCGATGGACATCTTGCAGTGGAGTCGCCACCACCGCTGCCTGCCCGGGCAGGGCAACTTCGATCTGCGGACCTTCATCCGCACCGTTGCGAAGTCCGGCTATGCGGGGCCGTGGTCACTGGAGATCTTCAGTGACACCTTTCGGCACGCCGACGCGTTCCGCACCGCGCGCGACGCACGGCGCTCGCTGCGGTACCTCGCGGAACTCGCCGACATCGGGGTGGGTTCCACCACGGAACTCTCGGCCGGGGACGTCGTGTCGGTCCGGGTGGCGGCGGGCCCGCAGATGGCACCGGAAGTGGCAAAGACGCTGTCGCACATCGGTTTCGATCTGCAAGGCGTGGGCAGTGACACCGGCCTGCGGCTGTATCGGGATGCCGATATCGCCGTCGTCGTGGACACCACGGCCGGCACGGTCTTCAGCGCCCCGGGCATCGCGCCCGACATGCCGACGATCGCCCAGATCGGTGTGCGCAGTGCGGATCCCGGTGCATGGGCGCAGCGCGCCGCCGCGTTCGACGTCCCGGTGGCGCCGGTGACCGCCCCGGGCGCACCGGCGGCCGAGACGGCCGCGGAGGTGGTGCGGCTCGACGTCTCCGAGACACTGTCGATCGATCTGCGGGCGGCGGAATCGGCGGCCGACTGGCAGCGTCGCTTCGACCTCGTGCCGCGGGACCTGCGGCCGGCGGCCGAGGAGTTCACCGGTGTCGACCACGTCGGTCTCGGGATCGGCACCGCCGAGTGGGAGGGTGCGATGTTGTTGCTGCGCTCGGTGTTCCGCATGGATGTCGACGACGGGCTCGACGTGCCCGACGCGGTGGGCACCATGCGCAGCCAGGCGTTGACCATGCCCACCGACTCGGGATCGACCGTGCGCATCGTCGCGTCCATGGTGCCCACCCAACTCGACGGACACGGCCCGCTGCGCCGGCGCGGAGGTCTGACACACGCCGCGTTCGCATGCGCCGACATCGTGGCGACCGCGGCGTCCTGCCGTGCGCGGGGACTCGTCGCCCTCGCCATACCCGACAACTACTACGACGACCTCGCCGCGCGATTCGACCTGCCCGCCGACCTCGTCGACCAGCTGCGCGCCTACGACATCCTCTACGACGCGGAACCCGGCGGGGGCGAGTTCTTCCACTTCTTCACGCCGACGATCGGGGAGGACCTGTTCTTCGAGATCGTCTGTCGCCGAGGCGGATATCGCGGGTACGGGGAAGTGAACTCACCGGTGCGGGTGGCCGCGGAGCTGGCGCGGACGGGCCGGCAGTAGGGCGTCCTCGGCGCAGTCCGGTCAGGTCGCGTTGCGCTCGTCCTCGATGGCGTCGAGGACCGCCTCGACGGTCTCGTCGTCGCCGGTGAACTCCTCGAGACGCTGTCCCTCCGACATCAGCCGACGCCAGTTGACGGGGTCGAACTCGACCGGCTCGTTGCGGTCCATGAAGTCCACGACCAGACGGACGAAGCGCTCCGGATCGTCGTGGAACGGGAAATGGCCTGCGCGGGGAAAGGTTTCGAGTTCCGAGTGTGGGATCGCCGCGTGCGCGAGCACCGCGTGATGGTAGGGGATGACGGTGTCGTGATCGCCCCAGATGAGCAGGACGGGCAGTCGTTCGGTGAGGTAGCAGCGATCCAGCATGGTGACCACCTGGCCTCGCCAGTCCACCACCGCGCGCAGGGTCCGCAGGAATGCCGCCGATGCCGTCGGATCGGCGAGGTCGCCGAGCACGCGCATCAGATCTTCGTGATCGTTGAGGAGTCGGCGCGGCGACACCGTGCCGGGCACGCCGGGGACGTGGGGAGCGGCCACCAGCGAGCGGGCCGCCAGCCGCAGCGCCGGCATCACACCCGGCACCCGCAGCAGCGTCAGGATCTCGTGGGCGACGGGCATGGACACGATCCGCAGCGCCGGGTTGACCTCGCGGGTGACGCCGCCGGCGGCGACCAGGATCAGACGCTCGGCGAAGCGTGGGAACTGGTAACAGAACTGCATGGCGATACCGCCGCCGAGCGAATGGCCGACCACGGTCACCTTGGGGATGCCGAGGACCACCAGCAGATCGCGCATCGCGTTGGCGAACGCGGGTACCGAGTAGTCGGCGCGCGGCTTGTCGGACTTGCCGTGGCCGAGCAGATCGGGCGCGATCACCGTGTAGTGCTGGGCGAGCGTCGGGATGACCTCTTCCCAGGTGGACGAGTTGTCGCCGATGCCGTGGATCAGCAACAGGGCCGGGCCGCTGCCCGCGATGCGGTAGGCGCGCCGGTAACCGTGGATGGTGTGGTACTCGAGGCGCACCTGCGTGTCGGACACCGGGCGCAGCACGGTCGAACCGCTACCCGGCTTCTTCCGGGCGCGCGACGTTGCCCGCGGGCCGGTGGCGGGCGGCTTCGTCGTTCCGGTCACGATGGCTCCTCAGGGTCACGGCGACGTGACGTGTCGGTTCTTCATGTCCGAGTAAACCCTACGTTGGGACGTGGCGCCCAATATGTTGCATTGAGTTAACGCGACGGCGGCACCGATTCTGCTGGTGGCCGCCCGGTCGACGACGTCGTCAGGGGTGGAACGGGCCGCCGAAGACCTGCTCCGAGTAGGCGGGATCGGTGGCCGCGGTCGCGAAGTCGTCGGCGACCGTGGCGGCCAGCTCGACGAACGCTCGACGTGCCGGTTTGCCGATCAGATCGAGGTCGATGTCGGCGCCCTCGGACAGGTGATCGTCGAACGGGATCTGCTGGACCGCCCGGCAGCGGGTCAGGAAGTGCTGTGCCAGCTGGTTGGTGTCGATGGTCGAGGCGCCGGGCCGCGACGAGCTCAGCACCACCACCGCGCTCGACACGAGATGTCCGTAGCCGTGCGCCTCGAGCCAGTCCAGCGTCGAGCCGGCGCTGCGGGCGCCGTCGAGCGCGGGTGAACTGACCAGGATGATCGAGTTCGCGAGGTCGAGGACACCGTTCATCGCCGAGTGGCTCAGGCCGGTGCCGCAGTCGGTGATGATGATGTTGTAGAACCGCTGCAGGATCTGGACGACCCCGCGGTACTCCTCTTCGCTGAACGCCTCGGCCATCGCCGGATCACGTTCGGAGGCGAGCACTTCCAGGCGGCTGGGGGCTTGCGAGGTGTGGGCGCGCACGTCCGAGTAGCGGTAGACGTTGCGGTCGGCGAGCAGGTCGCGCACGGTGGATCGGGTCTGCTGCGGGATGCGTTGCGCGAGGGTGCCGAGGTCCGGGTTGGCGTCGACGGCGATCACCCGGTCGCCGCGCAGCGACGCGAACGTCGACCCGAGCCCGACGGTCGTCGTGGTCTTGCCCACGCCGCCCTTGAGCGAGAGCACAGCGATCCGGTAGTCGCCCCGTACGGGTCGGTTGACGCGCTCGACGAGCCGCTTGTACTCGACGTCCGCCGACGATTCGCCGGGGTTGATCGTGCCTGCCGAGATCGTGTGCACCGCGCGGCGCCAGCCGCGGCTCGGGGCGCGTCGCGCCTTGCGGATCAGTGCCACCTCGTCGAGGGCCGGGCCGCCCTGGGGCGGCGGGCCGAATCCGGGCGGACCGGCCGGATGCGCGCCGTGGAACGGAGCGTCGGCCCCCGGTGCTCCCGGGATCTGCTGGGGCATCGGCGGCTGTTGCATCGGCTGGTGCGGCAGTGCGTGCGGTGGGCCCGCGGGCGCCATGTGGGGTGGCATCGGCGCTGGTTGACGGGGTGGCGCGAACGCCGGGGCGTCGGCCGGCCGCGGTTGTGCCGGCTGCGGTGTGGCGGTGCGTGGGGTGCCGGTATGCGGTTCGGCCAGACCCGCGACCGGTGTGGGCTCCTCGGTCGGCTCCGGGCCGAACTGCAGCCACGGCGGGGGTGCAGGCATCCCGGAGCGGTCCGCACCCGCGGAGTTGTCGTAGGTCATGCGAGATCGCCCCCCCTGAAAATTCTTTGCTGACGTGAACCACGCGGCAGTCCAAGTCTACCGACGCCGCATGCCAGACCGAAATCGCCGTATACCACAGGACGTCGGGGCCGGCGCCGACCGGTCATGGTCGACGAGACCCGGGGCCGGATCAGATGACGCCCTCGTCGGCGAGCGTCGCGAGCCGCTCGTCGGTCAGCCCGAGGAGCCCCTTGTACACCTCGTCGTTGTGGTGGCCAGGGCGCGGTGGCCCCGCCCAGGCCACCCGGCCCGGGGACTCGGAGAGCTTGGGCACGATGCCCGGGCCGAGGACGGACCGCCCCAGACGTTCGTCCTGATGCGGCACCATCATGTCGCGGGCCAGCATCTGCGGGTCGCGGATCACCTCGGCGACGGTGTTCACCGGGCCCACCACGACGCCCGCCGCGCCGAGTTTCTCGATGAGCTCGTCGCTGGTGTGGAGTTTCGCCCATGCCGCGATGAGGTCGTCGAGTTCGTCCTGATTCACGCCTCGCGCGTGGTGGTCGACGAAGCGGGGATCGGTCGCCAGTTCCGGCCGGTCCATGGCCGTGCACAGCCGCCGGAACACGGTGTCCTGATTGGCGGCGATGACCACCCGCAACCCGTCGGCGGCCAGGTAGAGATTCGACGGCGCGATCCCGTCGAGTCGTGTGCCCGAGGGGCCGCGGACGACGCCGGCGAGGTCGTAGTCGGCGATCGTCGACTCCTGGACGGCGAGGCATGCCTCGGTGAGCGCGGTGTCGACCACCTGGCCGCGGCCGGTCACGGTCCGTCGATACAGCGCCGCCAACGCACCCTGGGTGGCGAACATCCCGGCGAGAGTGTCACCCAGAGACAACGCCAGACGCGGCGGTGCCTCGCCGGGATAGCCGTTCAGATAGCGCAATCCGCTCTCCGCCTCGGCGACCGACGCGTAGCCGGCGCGACCGGCCTGCGGTCCGGTCTGCCCGTAGCCCGACACCCGCACCAGGATCAGCCCCGGGTTGCGGGCCGACAGCACGTCGTAGCCGAGGTTCCAGCGCTCCAGCGTGCCCGGCCGGAAGTTCTCCACCACCATGTCGGAGCGGTCGATGAGCGACAGGAAGATCTCCCGGCCCGCATCCGACCTCAGATCCAGCGTGATCGCCTTCTTGTTCCGCGCGTGCACCGTCCAGTAGGCACGCTCGCCGTCCACTTCGGCCTGACCCCAGGTGCGGATCGGGTCGGGGGCGCCCGGTGCCTCGATCTTGATGATCTCGGCGCCCATGTCGCCGAGAAGACGCCCGGCGAACGGGCCGGCGATGAGCGTGCCGAGTTCGAGGACGCGGATGCCGTCGAGCGCGCCGGCGGGTGAATCGTCGGTGAGGGTCACCCAGACAGCATCGCCGATCATCTCCCGACCCGGAAGGTCGGGACCCGTCGTGGTGGGTGGAACCGGATTCGGGGGTGCGTGCGTCCAATGTTCTGAAGGGGGTCTGGGTGACTGACAACTCTGCACGGGACGGCTGCCACCACGACGGATGCGACATCGGTCCGCGTGGCAATCCGCCACCGTACGAAGCGATCTCGGCGACGTCGGAGGCGCGGTCGCGATCCGGGGCACTCGCCGTGATCACCACGCCGCAGGGGCTGCCGCTGTCGGTGCGCATCGCCGACTCGGCGCTGTACAAGCACCCTTCCGCGCTCGGCGACGAGATCCTCCGCCTGTGCCGGCAAGCGTCCATGGCGGCCGGCATCCGGTTGCGCGAGCACCTGATCGGCTCCGGTGTCGAGCGCGGTGTGGTCGACGCGATGAAGTTGCCGACGGCCGACGACCTGGCCCGCGTCGAGCAAGCCGACGACGACGCGCTCGACGCGCCGCCGTCGTGGCTGCGGCGGATCTGAGGGCCGAGATGAGTTGGGCGATGGATGAACTCGAGGCCCGGGCGCGGGCGCAACTGAATCGTCTGCACGAGCTCGACGAGTCGCTCTCGGGGATCGAGGTGCGGGAGACCTCTGTCGACGATCTGGTCGCCGTCGAGGTCGACGGAGTCGGCGCGCTGACCGGATTGTGGCTGGCGCCCGGCGCCAACGAGCTCGGCGGCACGCGGCTTGGTGACCTGATCGTGGCAACCGCCGCCCGCGCGGCGCAGCGGGCGTTCGCCGTGCGGGCGGCGGTCACCGAAGAGTTCGCCGAGTCGTTCGCCGAGCTGAACTCGCCCAACGGATGACGTTGGCGAACAACGGAACCGGATCGTCGCGCGATGCGTCTGATCTGTTGAACGGGAGGGAGACCCGATGGGTGATGTGACCGTGGTGCCCGACGCCGTCGGAGCGTTCGGGGCGACGAGTGCGGCCATGGCGACCGCTGTCGGTGCAGCCGGATCGATCGACGCGGCCGCGAACACCGCCGTGATGATCCCGGTGTTCGGGCTCATCGGGCAGGAGTTCCTGGCGGCGTTCATCGCCGCACAAACCAATCATCTTGTCGCAGTGGGCCACCTGGCCACGGTGCATGCCGGTACCGCCGCGGCGACGTTTGCCGGTCTCGCGGGCATGCAGGCTGCGGACTCGGCATCGGGCGCCGCGATCCGTGCGGTCCGGTGACCCATCCGCCGATGACCGCCGAGACCCGAGCGGCCGATGTTCCCGCTCTGAGCGAGATGTCGATCCGCGAGATGATCGACGCGACACCGCTGGGCCCGATCCTCGACCGGCCGGTCGGCGAGGTACTCGCCGGCCTGGGGCTGCCGCCCCTCCCGCACGTGCCCGCGCTGCCCCCGATGCCGGGGCTGCCACCGCTGCCGCCGTTGGACCTCGGGCTGCTCGTCAAGCCGCTCACCGACCTGCTGGGCGGTTTCGGCACCGGTGATCTGTCCGGCTCCGACGTCGATCCGTCGGCGATCCTCCAAGGTCTCTGCACGGTTCTCGAGACCTCCGTGTCGCTCGCGTCGAGCGCGGCCAAGGCGCTCGACAAGACCTGGACCGGAACGGCTTCGGCAGCGGCGGTCGGCAAGTCGGCGCAGACGACCGCCGACACGGGCCGCGTCGCGACGCAGGGGATCGGCATCTCGATCGACATCCAGGCCGCGGCCGCCATCGTGGGTGCCGGTCTGGCAACACTGCAGGGCATCATCGCCGCCACGATCGGCAAGATCGCCGGCACCGTCCCGATCCTCGCGACCCCGGCCGGTCAGAGCCTCGCCGTCGGATTCGCCGGCGAGGGACTCGCCGAGGCCACCGCGGCGGTCGCGACGACACGCACCCAACTGCTGGGACCGACGTCGACGATGACCACCAACGGGGCCCCGGTATCGATCACCCATGCGCCGTCGCCCGGTGCGAGCACGCCGTCACCGTTCGCCGTCGCGGGTGCGGTTCTCGACGCGATCGGCCCGGCGGTGTCGGCGATGTCGGCGATGGCCCGACCTCCGTCGACGACCACACCGGACCGGACCCTGTCGACGGCCGTGACGACCCCGACCGCCCCGACCCCGACCGCGGACCCACCCACTCACGTGGTCACCGGGCTCCCGGCAGCCCTGTCGGGGGCGGGCCCGATTGCCGGCGGTGGCGGGGGAGTCGGCGAACGGTCGGATGCGGGCGGCGTCCCGACAGCGGGTGTCGGCCCCACCGAGACGATCCCGACATCGCTGTCGGCTCCACGGACGAGTTCGACACCCGTGCCCGGCCCGTCCGAGCCGACGGGGCCGAGTGCACAACCGGCTCCACGACCAGCCGGGGTTCCGGCCGCCGGCGTCCCGGCCCCGATGGCGCCCATGTCCGCCGCGGGAGCCTGGCGCGCCGCCGGTGCGTCCACCGATCAGCACGCGACCCCCGGTTTCCTGGTGACCGGGCACAACGGAACGCGGCTCGTCGGTGCGGTCGCCGAGGTCGCCCCCGCCGTGCTCGGCCACGACGAACCCGATATACCGCCGGACGTCGAGTTGCGAATCGGTCCGCGGTGAGCGGCCAGTTTTCCTGGGCAGCAACAATTTTCGGCACCGGTAGGCGTCGATGATCGGCCGTCCGGGCAAGTCAGGGTATCGGCGGCCTCGGCGCAGATACCACCGCGGCATCGTCGCACGGTGCCTCAACACAGGAGGAAACGAGCATGACCGGGTTGAATCTCGACGTGGCCGCCGCGCAGGCGTCCTCGAAATCCATCAGCGGCATCGTGGATGCGATGCACGGCATCCTGCGGCAGATCCAGGTCTCATCGCAGACGGGGATGACGACGTGGAACGGTCAGGCATCGAAGTCGTTCGACGCCACCCAGACCGACTGGAGCGGCACCGCCGCCAAGCTGCAGGCCGCCCTCGACGACATCGAGGCCAAGCTGACCACCGGCTTCACGGGCTACGACGATCACGACGCCGGCAACGCGTCCGCGATCGCGTCGAGCACCGGCGGCACCCTCAACCTCTGACCACCACACCGAAGGAGATCACCATGTCCGACATGATCAAGTACGACTTCGCCGGCCTCGCGTCGCTCTCGGGTGACCTCGGCCGTCACTTCCACGCCCTCGAACAGTTGTCGGGTCAACTCAAGAGCGAGGTCACCCGACTCGGCGCCAACTGGACGAGCCAGAACGGTGCCGACGCCTACCAGTCGGCACAGGCCCACTGGGACAAGCTGTTCGCGCAGGCTCGCACCCAGCTCAACGGACTGTCGCGCGGCGTGCGCGACGCCGCCGACACCATGTCGAGCACCGACCGGGCCGTCGGGCGGAGTTTCCTGGCCTGACGTCGTCGCAGCACGGGGTTTCGTCGACAAGCCGAACTCTTGTCGACGTGTCCTCGTGCATGCGCGGGATCGGTGTCGCGAGACGTAGAGTCACCACACGAGAACGGATGAGACGGCTGCGACACCCGAGACCGGGCCGGAGGGGGAGCGAACGTGTCAGCTGAGGGATCCAAGCGGGCGATCGTCGCGGCGCTGGCGGCCAACGCGGGCATCGCGGTGGCCAAGTTCGTCGGATTCCTCGTGACCGGGTCGTCGTCGATGCTCGCGGAATCCGTCCACTCGGTCGCCGACACATCCAATCAGGGACTGCTGCTGTTCGGGCAGAACCGCGCGGCGAGGAAAGCGGATCGGCTGCACCCGTTCGGGTACGGACGCAGCCGATACTTCTACTCGTTCGTGGTCGCCCTGGTCATCTTCAGCCTCGGCTCGCTGTTCGCGATCTACGAGGGAATCGAGAAGATCCGGCACGCACATGACCACGGCCTCGAGTCGCCGATGGTCGCGGTCGTCATCCTGCTGGTCGCGATGGCCCTCGAGAGTTACAGCTTCGCCACCGCCTACCGCGAGTCGAAACCCCTCAAGGGCGATGCGAGCTGGTGGCGGTTCATCCGCAACACCCGGTCGCCGGAGCTGCCGGTCGTTCTGCTCGAGGACACCGGAGCACTCATCGGCCTGGTGCTCGCCCTGGGCGGTGTGGGGCTGACCATGCTCACCGGCGACGCGATCTGGGACGGGATCGGCACCCTGTGCATCGGCGTGCTGCTGGGCGTCATCGCCGTCATCCTCATCGTCGAGATGCAGAGCCTGCTGATCGGGGAGGGCGCCACCGACACCGAGGAGAAGGCCCTGCTGGCGGCGCTCGAATCGGACGGCGTGGACCGCGTCATCCACATGAAGACCCAGTACCTCGGCCCCGAGGAGCTACTCGTCGCCGCCAAGATCGCCATCCCACCGGGCACCGATGTCGCCACCGTCGCCTCGACCATCGACGCCGCCGAGGTGCGCGTGCGGTCGGCGGTGCCGCAGGCGCGGGTCATCTACCTCGAGCCGGACATCGATCGGGGTTCGACCACAGCCGATTGACCGGACGTTCGCGGGCGACGTGTCGGTTACGATCCACCTCGTGTGGTTCGGTGCGCATCTGCCGCTGATCGACATCGACGGTGGAGCGCCCGCGTCGCCGCCGAGCTCGTCGCTGTCCGGCTACGTCGACGCCGCGCGCCACGCGGGATTCCGCGCGATCGGCGCCAACGACCACCTCGTCTTCGCGAGGCCGTGGCTCGACGGTCTGGTGGCGCTGTCGAGCATCGTGGGGCGCAGTGCCGACCTGACGCTGGCGACCACGGTCGCGCTTCCGGTGATCCGCGGACCCGCGACGATGGCGAAGACCGCTGCGGCAGTGGACGAGATCTCCGGCGGGCGATTCGTTCTCGGGGTCGGCCCGGGCTCCTCGGCCGCCGACTACGCCGCGGCCGGGATTGCGTTCGACGAGCGATGGCCGCGGTTCGACGAGTCGGTGAGCGTGCTGCGTGCCGCGCTCACCGGCACCCCGCAACCCGGGCCGAGCCGTTTCTACGACGTGCCCACGTTGGAACCGGTGCCGCCGCGACCGATCCCGATCTGGATCGGCAGCTGGGGTTCGGTCGCGGGCCTGCGCCGGGTCGTGCGCCTCGGCGACGGTTGGCTCGCCTCGGCCTACAACACCACTCCCGACCGGATCTCCGCCGGGCGCACGATCATCCACGATGCTCTGCACGAGCGGGGCCGATCCGTCGACGGATTCCCGATCGTCCTCGCGACGATGTGGACATATGTGACCGACTCCCGCACGCACGCGCGTGAGAGGCTCGAGGTGCTGGCGCGGATGCTCCACCGAGATCCCGGCATTCTCGCAGGTCAGGTCCTGATCGGACCGGCGGAGGAGTGCGCGGCCACGCTGACTCGCTACGCCGACGCCGGGGTGGACGGGGTGTTCGTGTGGCCCGTCGCCGACCCGATCGATCAGCTGATCGTGTTCGGTGCGTCGGTCGCTTCGTCTGTCCTCTCGGCGCGCGATGGTCAGTCCTGACAAAGTAGCTCGCGGGGCGAATGGTTCCGATAGCGTTTTGGGAACGCTCACCCACACGTTCACGAACTGAGCCGGGCGGTGATCCCGACCCGGCTGGGGAACACCCGGGAGGATTCACGCATGGCAAATCCGCTCACCCGCACCAAGTCCGTCGAACAATCGATGGCCGACACCGACGAACCGGAACACCAACTCCGGAAAGAACTCGGAGTCTTCGACCTCATCGTCTTCGGCGTCGCCGTCGTCATCGGCGCCGGTATCTTCACCATCACCGTGTCGACCGCCGGTGACAAGGCGGGACCCGCGATCTCGGTGTCCTTCGTGATGGCCGCCATCGCGTGCGCGCTCGCCGCACTGTGCTACGCCGAGTTCGCGTCCACGGTCCCGGTTGCCGGCTCGGCCTACACGTTCGGCTACGCGACATTCGGCGAGTTTCTCGCCTGGATTCTCGGCTGGGACCTCATCCTGGAGTTCGCTGTCGGTGCCGCGGTCGTGTCCAAGGGGTGGTCGAGCTATCTGGCCAACGTCTTCGGGTTCCACGGTGCCGGCGGCGACAAGTCCGCGACCTTCGCCATCGGCACGCACACCGTCGACTGGGGTGCTCTGCTCATCGTCGCGGTCGTCACCACCCTGCTCGTCATCGGCACCAAACTCTCATCGCGGGTCAGCGCGATCATCACCGCCATCAAGGTGGCCGTGGTCCTGCTCGTCATCGTCGTCGGCTTCTTCTACATCAAGACCGACAACTACCATCCGTTCGTGCCGCCCGCGGAAACCGGCAAGGGCGCCGAAGCATCCGTCGACTCGACATTGTTCTCGCTGATCACCGGCCACGGCGACACCTCGTACGGCTGGTTCGGCGTGCTGGCCGCCGCATCGATCGTCTTCTTCGCCTTCATCGGCTTCGACGTCGTCGCGACCACCGCCGAGGAGACCCGCAACCCCAAGCGCGACGTCCCGCGCGGCATCCTCGGCTCACTGGCCATCGTCACCGTGCTGTATGTCCTGGTCACCATCGTCGTGACCGGCATGGTCAGCTACAAGCAACTCGCCACCGGCGACGGCGATGCGAAGAATCTGGCCGACGTGTTCGCGATCAACGGGGTGACCTGGGCGGAGAAGGTCATCGCCATCGGCGCTCTCGCCGGCCTGACGACCGTGGTGATGGTGCTGATGCTCGGCCAGTCACGCGTGCTGTTCGCCATGTGCCGTGACGGACTGCTCCCGCGCGGCATGTCCAAGACCAGCCCGCGATTCGGTACCCCGGCCCGCCTGACCATCCTGATCGGGGTGGTCGTCGCGCTGGTCGCCGGATTCTTCCCGATCAACAAGCTCGAGGAGATGGTCAACGTCGGCACGCTGTTCGCGTTCATCGTCGTGGCCGGCGGCGTGATGGTCCTGCGGCGCACGCGACCCGACCTCGAACGCGGATTCGTCGTCCCGGGTGGTCCCGTCATTCCGGTATTCGCGATCGCCGCCTGCCTGTGGCTGATGCTGAACCTCTCGGCCCTCACATGGATTCGGTTCGTCATCTGGATGATCATCGGCGTGGCGATCTACTTCCTGTACGGCCAACGGCATTCGATGGTCGGCAAGCGCGAGCGCGGCGAAGTCGCGTCGGTCGATTCCGCCGGCTGATCGTCGCGCGCGTCGATTCGATGTGAGGTCGTCGACCACGGTCCGATAGCCTGAGTCGAACGCATTCCGCGCTGCGCCGATGCAGCGCCCATCGTGAACGACAAGGGGATCAGATGACGACTGCGCAGGGTTCCGCGCCGCAGGCAGACAGCAAGAACGGGATCGATTTCAAGGTGGCCGACCTGTCCCTCGCGGATTTCGGCCGCAAGGAGATCGAGCTCGCCGAACACGAGATGCCCGGACTGATGTCGCTGCGCCGCGAATACGCCGATGTCGCCCCGCTGCAGGGTGCGCGGGTCTCCGGGTCCCTGCACATGACCGTGCAGACCGCGGTTCTCATCGAGACCCTCGTCTCGCTGGGCGCGGAGGTCCGCTGGGCGTCGTGCAACATCTTCTCCACCCAGGATCACGCGGCGGCGGCGATCGTCGTCGGACCGCACGGCACCCCGGACGAGCCCAAGGGCGTTCCGGTGTTCGCGTGGAAGGGGGAGACCCTCGAGGAGTACTGGTGGGCGGCCGAGCAGATGCTCACCTGGCCCGAGGCCGACAAGCCGGCGAACATGATCCTCGACGACGGCGGCGACGCCACCATGCTGGTGCTGCGTGGCGCGCAGTTCGAGAAGGCCGGCGTGGTCCCGCCCACCGAGGACGACGACTCCGCCGAGTACAAGGTCTTCCTCGAGCTGCTGCGCAACAGTTTTGAGCAGGACAAGGGCAAGTGGACGGCGATCGCCGAATCGGTACAGGGCGTCACCGAGGAGACCACCACCGGTGTGCTGCGCCTCTACCAGTTCGCGGCCGCCGGTGAGCTCACCTTCCCGGCGATCAACGTGAACGATTCGGTCACGAAGTCGAAGTTCGACAACAAGTACGGCACCCGTCACTCGCTGATCGACGGCATCAACCGCGGCACCGACGTCCTCATCGGCGGCAAGAAGGTGCTGATCTGCGGTTACGGCGACGTCGGCAAGGGCTGCGCCGAATCGCTGGCCGGCCAGGGCGCGCGCGTCCAGGTCACCGAGATCGACCCGATCAACGCCCTGCAGGCGCTGATGGACGGCTTCGACGTGGTCACCGTCGAGCAGGCCATCGGCGACGCCGACATCGTGATCACGTCGACCGGCAACAAGGACATCATCCTGCTCGACCACATGAAGCAGATGAAGCACCAGGCCATCCTCGGCAACATCGGCCACTTCGACAACGAGATCGACATGGCCGGCCTCGAGCGTTCCGGCGCCAAGCGGATCAACATCAAGCCGCAGGTCGATCAGTGGATCTTCGACGACGGCCACGCGATCCTCGTGCTGTCCGAAGGCCGCCTGCTCAACCTGGGCAACGCCACCGGCCACCCGTCGTTCGTCATGAGCAACAGCTTCTCCAACCAGGTCATCGCGCAGATCGAGCTGTGGACGAAGAACGACGAATACGACAACGAGGTCTACCGCCTGCCCAAGCACCTCGACGAGAAGGTGGCGCGCATCCACGTCGAGGCACTCGGCGGCACCCTCACCAAGCTCACCAAGGAGCAGGCCGAGTACATCAACGTCGACGTCGACGGCCCCTTCAAGCCCGAGCACTATCGCTACTGACCCAGCTCGGCAAGCACCTTTCGGGTCGAGTGGGCGCCGTTTTCGGTCGAGTGGGCGCAGAACGGTAATTGCCATACTTGGTGTGAGTCACTCCTGATAGAAAATGGAGCACACGAGGATGTCACCGGGATTCACGGTTGAGGAGATGACCGAGTAC
>NZ_JBSFQJ010000023.1:0-91799 GCF_053588655.1 Gordonia sp. NPDC003424 | reverse complement strand
GCTCCCGTCGTCCCGGCAATCGTCGGGATCAACCACAAACCGACCAAACCGAAGAAGAACCCAGTAACCGACCTGTCTCAGGCAGGTTGACAAATTCCGGACTGGCGGAGGGTTCTCGCAATGTGGGGGGAGGAACGCACAGCCGAGGATGCCGCTGCCGGCACGATGACTCGCGAGCGGCTACCACGCTCCGTTGATGCCGGAATAGGGTAGTGCGCTACTCGTGCCGACCGGGACGACACCGTGCAACGCTCAGATTCGCCGGAAACCTCCGGTTGCTTGACTCGATCCCGCACCGACCGGTTCCACCCCACAAACGAACAACGATTAGTCGACGGAGAATGCACGATGACGATGAAAAGCGAAGTCCGACTTGCCGACAGCGATCAGCAGCGTACGACAGAGATCCTCGACGAGGTGACCGGCGACCTAGCCGAGCTCGCCGCTCTGCTGTTCGACGCCCTGTATCCCGACACTGACCGGCCGGTCCAGGTCGCCAATGCGGTGTTCAAGGCCACGCATGGCGCGCAGGTCCTGGTGATCGTTGACGGCGAAGGCAATTGCGTGGCCTACGACAGCGCTGCAGGAGTGTGCCGACCCTGCACCGGTGACGAGCTCTCGTCACACGCGTAGAACGCTCCGCCCGGGAAGGACTTCTCATGACCACCTCGTCGCCTACCGCAATCCCGCTCACCCGTAACACCAGAATCGGCTTCGTGTTGGCGATTCTCGCCGCCCTCCCGAATCTCGTCGTCATCCCCACACCCGACGGTGAGCCCGGGCCACCGCTCGGTGTGTCCATCGGTGTGGCCGTGGTCGCGGCGATCACCATCGTCGCGGCGATCATGGGCTGGCGCACTCACCGGACATGGGCCATCCGTCTCGCCGTGGGCGGGTCGGCGCTCTTGGTCCTGGCGAATGTGCCGGCCTTCTTCGTCGCCGGCATACCCGTTGGATGGCAAGTGGCCTGCGGTCTGCTCTTGATTGTCGGAGTCGCCGCCATCATCCTCATGCTCTACCGGCCCACCCGCGTGTCGGAAGACGTACCGGCCGTCGGCATGTGACCTGACCTGGCTCAAACCCGCGCCCACTCCGGTCGACGACGCAAGTACCGTGCACACCTCAGACACCGGCCACAGCCCTCGCGGGGGTATGCGTGCACAGTGCACGCGAGGGGCGGCCAGCGCTGTGCCCCATGTCAGATCATGCGCGAAGCCCCGATATCAGCGGAACCTTGTCACCGCCGCATGGTCACGGCCAAGATCTTGCTGTCCATCCACCGTTGCTCTATGGGCCGCCGGGCCGAGGCCTCGATCAGGGACGGATACGACGTCAGGTCGGTGAACTGCAGTCGGCCGGACTGGAATCCGATCATCGCACTGGCCCGAGAACCGGATTCCAGCTGTTCGGAGAGGAACTCGATGGAGCGGGCGGTCAGGCCGGTGGCGTGAATGCGGTCGAACGGCGACGGGTCGCCGCCTTCCTGGATATGACCGAGAACGGCCTGCCGAGCGTCGAATAAATCGCCGCCCTCCTTCTCGAAGAGCGAGGTGATGAACCAGGTGTTGTAGACCTGATCGGCACCTTCGCTCCGGATGATCAGCCCCAGGCGTTTTCCGGACCGGAAGCTCTCGGCCATCGAGTGGATGTCCGTGGTCAGATCGTCGATGGTGATGCCGTCCTCGGGCATGTAGATCCGATCGGCGCCCGTCGCGATGCCGGACAGCAGCGCGAGGTAGCCGCAGTCACGCCCCATCACTTCCACCACCACGACCCGACGGGTGGCGACCGCCGACTGCCGGATCTTGTCGAGGTCGGACACGATGCTGTTCAACGCGGTGTCGCTGCCGATGCTGAGTTCGGTTGCGGGGACGTCGTTGTTGATCGTCATCGGCACACAGACGATCGGGATGTCCAAGGCCGCGTACTGCTGTCGGTGCCGGTGCAGTTCGTGGGCGGCCTCGTATCCGGCCCATCCGCCCGCCATCAGCAGACCGTCGATCCGGTGTGCGGCAATCTGTTCGGCGATCTGGCCGATGGCCTCACCGGTGGGCACGTACCGATTCGTACCGAGTTCGGCGCCGCCGTCGGACACCCAGCCGCTGACATCCATCCAGCCCATTTCCTGGATCTGGCCACGGCGCAGCCCACGGAAACCGTTGCGCACCGCCAACACCGAGTAGCCGTGGTCCAGGCCGAGCCGGACCGCGGCACGCACCGCGGTGTTCATCCCGGGCGCCGGACCGCCACCGTGCACGACGGCGAGGCGGAATCGGCGACGGCCCGGTTTGGTCGGGCGTGCCGCAGCTTGCTGTACCGTCTGCAAGATCCCGTACGAGCGTCGGAAACTGCCGCCGCGCAACAACATCGCCCCGTCGTAATCTGCGGCCTTGATGCGTTCGGCGACCGCGTGCGTCTGTTCGACACACTCCATCAACGGCGAGGTGACCACCCGGTTCCCGCGGAGACCGACCAACTGGGCCGGCGCCTGCGGATCGTCGGTGAGCAACCGCTCGACGGCGGCATGCCCCAACTGTGTGGCGAGATAGCGGTCGAACGCACTCGGTGACCCGCCTCGCTGCACATGGCCGAGAGTGGTGATGCGGGTGTCTTCACCCAGCTCGTCTTCGAGCAGCTTTCGGATCTGTTCGGCGGTGATCGGATTGCCGTCACGGTCCTCGGCGCCCTCGGCGACCACCACCACCGACTGCCGGCGGCCGATGAGCCGCCCGGCCCGGATGTCGTGGCACATGCGGTCTGCCCAGCCGTCGGCCGGTGGTTGCTCGGGAATGAACATCCAGTTGGCGGCGGTGGCCAGCGACGCCATCAGCGCCAGGTAGCCGCAGTGTCGACCCATCACCTCGACGACGAACGAGCGCTGGTGGCTGGAGGCGGTGCTGCGTAACGCATCCATCGCCTCGACGATCCGGTGCAGTGCGGTGTCGGCGCCGATCGTCATGTCGGTGCCGGACATGTCGTTGTCGATCGAACCGACCAGGCCCACCAACCGGAGGAACGGGTGTGCCTCGGCGAGGTCGGCGGTCACCTCGCCCGCCTCGACCAACTCGGCGAGCAGTTCGGGCCACTCCGCACGGAACATGTTGGCTCCGGTGAGGCTGCCGTCGCCGCCGATCACCACCAAGGCGTCGATACCGCGTTCGAGCATGTTGCGCGCGGCCGCCCGACGACCCTCACGGGTGCGGAACTCCTGCGAGCGCGCGGTTCCGATCACGGTGCCACCCTTGTGCAGGATGCCGTCGGTGTCGGCGATCTCCATCCGCTGGATCAGATCACCGCCGC
Organism: Gordonia sp. NPDC003424; assembly: GCF_053588655.1. Taxonomy (NCBI): domain Bacteria; kingdom Bacillati; phylum Actinomycetota; class Actinomycetes; order Mycobacteriales; family Gordoniaceae; genus Gordonia; species Gordonia sp. NPDC003424. The sequence continues at coordinate 88,499 of NZ_JBSFQJ010000023.1, read as the reverse complement.
GAACCAAACCCTGGTAGCCCTCATGTACCGCGTACGCGTCGATGCCGTGGTGCAGTGCCGTGCGGATTACGGCCCGGACCGCCGGGTTCATCCCCGACGCGTCGCCGCCACTGGTCAGAACACCGATGCTGGGCGGTGCAGACGAGTCTTCGACCATGCCGGTGCTTGTCATCGGTACCTCGTGTTCTCGTCTCGTGATGGGGAGGCCGTCGCTGGTCGACGCTTCGCTATGAGCATTGCGGTCCCAGGGAGTCGGCGCAAGCGATCGACGTCGAGCGAAGCCCGGCCGCGAGGGGCGTGCTGCCGTGAGTGTGGTCGTGACCCGTTTCGCCGAGAGGGTGTCCGGTCACGGTTCATTCGAGAAATCGGTGGTCGCGAGCCTCACGGCACTTGCCATCGTGACCATCGCCATCGAGATCCCGGCCACGTTCCTCGGCGACGTTGGTGACCCGGTGCGCTACTTCGTGGTTGACACGGTGTTCAACGCCGTCCGGATGCTCGGTCTGGGGGCCGTCGTCGGCGCGATGGTGTTGACGACGTTCGTAAGTTGCACCACGACACTCCTTGTGGCGCATACCCGAGGTGCCACCCCAAGAGCGGAGATCGACCATTTTTGTGATCTGCCTCACACTAGAATGAGACGCGGACATGGCACGTCCGACGATGTCGAGCCGAGATTAGGGAGTTCTTGTCATGGGACGTCTGGACAACAACGTCGCCCTGATCACGGGTGCGGCACGCGGACAGGGACGCTCGCATGCGATCCGGTTGGCAGAGGTTGGCGCCGATACCATCGCCGTCGACATCTGCGCGCCGAAGGCGACCGCGCCCAATGCCATGGGCAGCCAGAAGATCTGGCCGAGACCGCGAGGCTTGTCGAGCGGTTGGACCGTCGAATCCTGCACCGCAATGGGTGCCCTGGGTCGAGCCGGTGGACATCAGCAACGCGGTCCTCTACCTCGCTTCCGACGAGGCGCGCTACGTCACGGGCAGCACACAAGTCATCGACGCCGGCGGCACGGCACCGTATCGACTACCGCACGGCGAGTAGCTGTGGCCAATCCGGGTGTTGGGACCCATCGGAGTGGCCGGTGTCCGGCCTGACCCGGCCCCGGGATGGTCACGGCTTCGCGGCGCCGGAAGATCGGTCAAGACATGACGCCTGGAAGCTCCACGCCGCACGCCTTGACCGTCGCGGCACCATGGCCTCGGATCGGTAGGCCTCATGACGTCGGTGACGGTGTGTAGCTCCTGTGGTACCGAACTACGCGTGAACGCACGTTTCTGTGACAGTTGCGGCGCTGCAACGGCCCAGGTCCAGGAATCCGCGCAGTACCGGCAAGTCACGGTACTGTTCGCCGATGTGGTTCGGTCGATGAACCTCGCCGCCACCGTCGACATCGAGCGACTACGCGAGATCATGACTGACGTCGTGGGGCGATGCGCGATCATCGTGCATGAATTCGGCGGGACGGCCGAGCAGACCGGCGACGGCGTGATGGCCATATTCGGGGCACCAACTGCCTTGGAAGACCACGCTTTTCGTGGGTGCCTCGCCGCGATGGCAATCCAGGATGCAGTCTCGCAACTGGCGGCCGAGATCATCGAGCGCGACGGCGTGACTGTCGAACTGCGGGTCGGGCTCAACTCCGGGCGCGTCATCGCCGGCACAGTCCGGACCGGTTCGCTGGGCTACGTCGCGACGGGCGAGACGATGGGTTTGGCGCAGCGAATGGAATCGGCGGCGCCGCCCGGCTCGGTGATGCTCTCGGAGTCCACGGCCTCTCTGGTGGAACGCGCGACGAGGCTGGCCGAACCGGAATGGTTACACATCAAGGGGTTCGATGACCCCATATCGGGTCGACGGCTCCTCGGGATACGCGATCGCCGTGGTACGGAAGCAACGTCCGACGTGCCTCTGGTCGGACGACGGCACGAAATGGCCGCGATCGCGGCGATGACGGAGCGGGCGATCAGAGGTCATGGCGGCGCGATCACCATCGTCGGCCCGCCCGGAATCGGGAAGACCCGAATCGCGCAGGAAGCTGCAACTGCGGCCACTACCAGGGGAATCCAGGTCCACTGGAGTTTTTGTGAGTCGCACACGCGTGACATCCCGTTCCACGCGGTCAAACGACTCCTGCGCGCGATCACCGGGATTGACGACCTCGACGGTCCCACGGCGCGGGCACAGCTTCGCGAACAATTTGCTGTCGAGGACTCCGGGATGCCGCGCGAAGGTCGCCTCGACGGCGCAACGTTTGACGATGTCGTGCTGCTCGAGGATCTACTCGATATCGCCGAACCGGACGCTACGAGACCTCACGTCGATCCAGATGCGCGGCGTCGCCGAGTGGTCGCGCTGATCAATTCGGCAACCCTTTCCCGGACCGCACCGTCGCTGTTCATCGTCGAGGACGTTCACTGGATCGACCCCGTCAGCGAGGCCATGCTCACCGACCTCTTCGCCGTCGTCACCCATTCACCGGTGATGGTGGTCATCACCGCTCGCCCGGAATATCGGGGACCCCTGATGCGGATGCCCGGCTCGCAGGCGGTATCGCTTGCCCCGCTGACCGATTCGGACATCAACCAGCTTCTGGACACGGTGCTGGGTACCGATCCGTCGGTCGTCGACCTGGCACGGATCATCGTCGAGCGCGCTTCGGGGAATCCCTTCTTCCTCGAGGAGATCGTGCGCGATCTGGTGGGGCGAGGTGCTCTGGTGGGGGAGCGCGGCGGTTATGCGAGCAGCATGGATACCGCGCAGTTCACTGTCCCGCGGACGGTGCAGGCCGCGATCGCCGCGCGTATCGACCGGTGCGATGCCGCGGCCAGGAAGACTTTGTACGCCGCATCGGTGATCGGGACACGGTTCGAGACCGACCTGCTCTCGACGCTCGGAATCGAACCGGCAGTCGGCCCGCTCCTCAAAGCCGAACTCATCGGTCACACCGAGTCGAGGTCGAGCGCCGGCTATGTGTTCTGCCACCCGCTAATCCAGGCGGTGGCCTACGAATCACAGCTGAAATCTGATCGGGCGCAGTATCACCGGCGTCTTGCCACGGTCATCCAAGAGCGCGGACCCGACGACTCCGCCGACGATCGCGCCGCGGTGATCGCCGAGCATCTCCAGGCTGCGGGAGACCTGCGGTCGGCATACGAATGGCACATGCGTGCGGGTGCCTGGTCCAGCAGCCGCGATCTCGCGGCCGCGCGGCTGAGTTGGGAACGCGCCCGTGTCATCGCCGACGCACTTCCCGACGATGACACGGCCAGGCCGGCACTGCGGCTTGCGCCACGGACCATGCTGTGCGCCACCGACTACCACGGTGGTGGCCTCGACGACAGCCACCGTCGGTTCCTGGAGTTGAGTGATCTGTGCAGCGCCCTGTCAGATCAGGTCTCGCTCGCGATCGGCATGACCGGGCTGATCACCGAACTCTTCTATGGCGGACAGATCCGTGAGGCGTGCCGCCGAGCATCGGAGCAGGTCGCGCTGCTCGAGTCGATCGGTGACGACTCCCTGACCATGGGCTTGGCGTTCGTCGCCCTGACCGCCTGGTACGAAGGGGGCGACCTCGACAAGATCTTGGCGCTGTCCCAGATCGTCATCGACCTCGCCGACGGTGATCCCGACAAAGGCGCGCGATTCGGCACCGGCTCGCCGCTCGCGGTCGCGTTGACCTGGCGTGCGTGCGCCCGGTGGTGGACGGGCGTGGCGGGTTGGCGCCGCGATCTCGACGATGCGGTGGCAATCGCCCGCCAGACCAGTTCCATGCCGTCGCAAGCCGTGTCGACATTGGCAGCGTTGGTCCTCTGGAGTTACGGATGGGCGGCGCTAAACGGGGCGCTCCGCGTCGACGATGCAACCCTGCAGCCCTTCGAGGAGTCGGTACGCATAGCTGCATCAGGGGCGAATGACGTCGGTCTCAGTCTTGCCGAGTTCGGCTTGGGCATCGCGTTGACGAGCCGGGACAGCGCGGCCGATCGCCGTCGCGGACTTGAGGCGATGACGAAGGCCCGGGACTTCTGGGAACGCGGAAAGGTTGCGGGGAATCATCTCCCGATCGTCAACCTCTACGTGGCCCAGGATGCAGCTCGGCGTGGCGACCACGGCACCGCGCTGCCCGTGATGCGCACGATTGTGGACGATCTGTATCGCGAGGGCCGGCTGGGCTTCGGTGTGTGGGCCACTGGTGTGCTGACCGAGGCCCTGCTGGCACGTGGTACCGATGAAGATCTCATCGAAGCTCGGCAGACGATCGACCGGCTGGAGACGTTGCGGGCCGATCAGGGTGTGGCGATGCGCAAGGTGATGCTGCTGCGGTTACGTACGCTGCTCGCCCGGGCAGATGGCGACGACGCCGCCTTCCGGCAGTTGGCGGATCGATACCACGCCATGTCGGAACAGCTGGGCTACGAGATGCACACCGTCTGGGCAGCCGAGATGATTGACGGCACACCTGACCGGACGCGGTGACTGCCACGGCAACACCTCGATCATGGAGTGACGCCGAGAGTCGCCGCGAGACTCTCCCGACGTGTGGTCCCGGTCTTGGCCATCGCGCGGTAGATGTGGCTTTCCACAGTGCGCACCGACAGTGTGAGGCGTTCCGCTATTTGACGATTCGACAACCCAGCACCCACAAGCAGGACGATCTCACGCTCGCGGTCGGTGAACGGCACCGGTTCCCGGGCTTGACGCAGTGCCGGGGTGTCGGCATCGATGTCATCGGCGAGCGCGGTGGCTCGCGCTGCCGCACTCAACGACGATCCACGCAAGTCGAGGTGCCGGTAGACCAGAGCGGCCTGCGCCGCGGCGTCCACGGCCGCGACGATGTCGCCGAGCTGCTCGAAGTCCTTCGACACCGCGATCAACTCGGCGGGATCACCGTCGTGCAGGGCTTCGGCGAATCTCGCGGCGACAGCAGCCCGAGGCCCTTCGACGATCCCTTCGAGCGCGCGCAATCGCACCCCGCAGGAACGATCGCCGAACTGTGTCGCGGTCTGCAAACAGAGTGCCTCGGCGGCGAATTGTCCTTTTGCAGCACACCGCTCGGCCGCAGCAACCGCGGTCGCGATCGCTTCGCTGAGCACTCCCTGGCCGGCGCTCACCCACGCTCGAGCCAGGCTCAGCTCGTAATCCAGATGCCGGAATGGTCGATCGGTGCGTGCTACCTCGATCAGTACAGTCGTGGCGTCGGAGATCCTGCCGCGCATCGCAAGCGCCAGAGCCTGTGGGATGCGATAGCGATAGCCCCAGCCGATGGAATGACCGGCAGCGGAAAACGAGTCGGTCGCCTGTGCCAGGAGTGTGCTTGCGTCGCAGAGTTTCCCGGCGCCCAGGGCGGCCCGGCCGCCGACGGCGACGCCGATCGATCGGGCCACACCGGGGAGGGTCGCGGCCTCGCGCCGCTCATGCTCTGCGACGTGAACGGCGTCGGCGATCCGCCCCGCGAGCAGTAACGCGGTGACCTGCGCGTCGACGATGTTGAGTCGCATCTGTGGTGCGTCGAGCGACCTACGCGCGACGACATATCCGGCGTCGGCGATCGTGACGGCATCGTCGGTGCGTCCCGCATCGGCCGCCACCGCCACGCGCACCGCAGCCAGCTCGGCGCCGACAATGCCCGGCAGATCCAGCACGACAAGGCCTTTGGCGGACTCCTCGACCAGATCCGGTCTGTCGACGGCAAACCAGTACACGGCACGGAAGGCATCAATTGCCGTTCGCGCGTCGGCGGGGGCCGTGCGGTCCGCGCCGTCGATGATGCGCCCGGCCTCGGCGGGGTCGCCCACCGCCCACAGCATGTTGCTCGCCCGGATGAAGGCCAGCCGGGCCCGCTCCTGATCGGACAGTGAGTCGGACGCGATGCTGTCGAGCACATCGGCCGCGCGTCGCCCGTGCCCCATCCAGGACAGTGCATGCGCACGAACGAGATTCATTTCCGGACCGGCGCCCGCGCCGACTGCGGCACGGGAAAGCTGCTCGGCGAGAGGGAGATCTGCCAGCCACACGGCGCCACGGGCAGCCGTGGCGAGCAGGTCGACATCCGGCGGCAGGTCGGAGTCGAGCCGCAATGCGGCCCGCCGTACCACGGTGCGGAGGTCATCGGGATCGCCGGAGGACGCCAGTTCGTCGACGACCAGACCACGAAGCCGACGGAGTCTGGTGACCGGGGCACGACGTCGACGCACCTCCCCGTAGAGCGGGTGCGCCACCCGCACCTCGATGTCGGACCCGCTGGTCTCCACCGTGATGAGGCCACGTGTCTCGGCTTCTTCGATTGCTGCCGGATCGACGATCCGGCGCAGGGAAGCCAGCCGGATCGGCTCGGCCACGGCGAGCACGTCGACGACGTCGTCCACCACCGGCGGCAGGTCGCCCATCCGCGATTCGATCAACTCGACGAGTCCCGGCGGGATCGTCGGGTCCCCAGACCAACGCCACAAACCGTTACGTTCCGCGAGTCGACCGTCGGCGAGTTCCTGTTCGACGATGTTGCGCAGGTACAGGGTGTTCCCGTCGGTGAGCGTCCAGAATTGTTCGGCGGCATCGGGATCCACCGGCCCCCGCAGGGTGGCCGATACCAGCGTGGCGGTCGACTCGAGCGGCAGTCGCAGCAGGTCGAGGATCTCGAACCGGTTGCCGATCCAGATCTCTTGCACCGCAGCGGGAATCGGCGCGTCGCTCCGCATGGTGAGTATCACTGTGGCCGCTCGGTGCTGCACGATGTGATGCACCACGAATGCCGACAGGTCGTCGAGTAGATGGACGTCGTCGACGCACAGCACGACGGGGGTACCCGCCGAAGACGCGGTAAGTGACCCGATCAGCCCGCGGAGGAGCACCGACATATCGGAGATACTTGCCGGGACCCATGCCACGAACGCACCCAGCGGAATGGTCTGTGCCGACGTAGACGCCACCGCCCACCGGTCAACGCATCCGCGTGCCGCGGCAGCGGACAAGGCCTCGCGGACGAGGCGACTCTTTCCCACCCCGGCCGGGCCGCGGACGAGGACGCCAGCGACTTCCGGGGCCGCGATTGCGGCCTCGATGACGTGCAATTCTTCCGACCGCCCGGTCAGCGGCCACGACGGGCGCACCCGTCAACGATACAAGTGTGCGAATCGCACTTTTGTGTTGTCGGTGAATCCGGCGCGTCACATGAGCATCGCTGCGACGACGGCAAGCACGAACCATGTCAATGAACCGACAAATATGACAGTCCCACTGATCAGGTCGATTGCTGAGGACATTTGAGTCACCTCCCTTCATTCGGTACGGGTGTCATGACACGTCCGCCGCGACCAGAGTCTGTTTCGCGATGGCAGCCACGCCGGGGAGCCGCTCAAAATCCGACGCCGATATCCGGATGTCCAGTGTCGCCGCCACGCGCGAGGCAAGCTCGACGGAAGACAGCGAATCGAGTCCGAGTTCGGACAGGGATGTGTGGTGATCGATTGCGTCGGCGGGCACGCCGAGGACGGCTGCGACCTGATCTACCAACGTCGAGGTGAGTACCTCGAGTTGCTGGTCGGCGGGCAGGGCGTACAACTCGGCACGGAAGTCGAGGCCGCCACCGCCCGGGCCGGCGGCGAAGTCGGCGAACCTCGTGGACGACTTCAACGCGGGCTGACCCGAAAGCAGAGTGTGCCAATCGATGTCGGCGACCACCACGTTGGACGACTTCGGGGAGAAAGCCAAGACGGTTGCCAACAGCGCGGGCAGGTGGCCCACGTCAATCTCTCGTTGCCCCAGCACGTCCAGATAGCGGCGCACTTCTGGAGAGTCCGCCATGCCGCCGCCGCGTAGAGCTCCCCAGTTCACCGACAGTCCCGCCTGACCGCGCGCCTGACGCAGTTGAGCCAGCGCGTCCAGACCGGCATTTGCGGCGGCGTAGGCGATCTGGAGCGGGATGCCGATCATCGCCGACGTCGACGAGAACAGCACAAAGGCATCCAGGTCGATCCCGGCCGTTTCCGTCGCATGATGCAGATGCCAGGCACCGTCGAGCTTGGGTCCGAGCACTCTCTGCACCGACTCGGTGGTGGCCCTTCCGTATGCGTTGTCCTCTGCCACTCCGGCGGCATGGAACACCCCTCGCAGTGGCGGCATCTGGTCGGTCACGCGAGCGATCATCCGCGAAACCGCGGCTGCATCGCCGACGTCGACGGCTTCCTCGTGGATGTCCGCGCCGGCATCCCGCCACGCCCGCAGGCGCCGTCCGGCCCGTCCGCCGCGGGGACCGCCACGGCTGACGGCGATCACGTGCCGTGCTCCGTGAGCGACCAGCCAGTCGCCCAGCGCCAAGCCAACGGCTCCGAAGGCTCCGGTGATCAGATACGTGCCGTCGGCGTGGACGGGAAACGCCGGCAGAGCGGGCCGAACCGGAGGGTTACCGCTCAGATCCACCACGACGCGACCTCGCTGGGTGCCACGTGCGACGACACTGAAGGCCTCCGTCAGCTCGCCGGCGTCATACGTCGTCGCGGGCAGGGGTGGATAGATTCCGGCATCCAGCCGCCCGATGACCTCTGCAGAGAGTTCATTCGTGAATGCACGACGATGGTTGAACATCCGGTCGACATCGACCGCACAGTATTGCAGGTTGTGGTCGAACGGCCCGAGTTCGATGGCTCCGTTGCCATAGATGTCGGCTTTGCCGATATCGACGATACGGCCGAATTCCGCTGCTGCCTTGAGGTTTTGTCTCAGCGCCTCGCCGGGTAGGGAGGTGTATATGACGTCCGCACCGTGACCGTCGGTGAGCCGCATGACGTCGTCGACGAAGTTGGCCGTGCGGGAGTTCACGGTGTGATGCGCGCCGGCGGCACGCGCGAAGGATCGTCGTTCGTCGGTGCCGGCGCTACCGATCACGCGGGCGCCGAGATGGCGTGCGACGTGAACCGCCGCCAACCCGGTGCCACCGGCCGCGCCATGCACCAGGACAGTTTCGTCCTCGGCCAGTCTCGCCATATGGATCAGGCCGTAGTGGGCGGCCAAATACGGGATGAGACTCGCGGCCATGCCGGGTGCCACATCGTGAGTGAGCGGCTCGGCCACACCATCCGCCGGATCGAGCGTGATATACCGCCGGAACATGTCCGGCACCGATACGAGGACGATATCGCCGATCCCGTAACGGCTGAGGGGACCTGTGCGGCTGACGACACCGATACCCTCCATGCCGATGGCCGTCCCGGAGCAGGTCCCGCGTAGATTCTCCGGCGTCAGCACCCCGAGGATCTTCATCGCATCCTTGTAGTTCAGCCCAACGATGTCGAGACGCACCTCGATCTGTCTGGCTTCCGGCGCAATTCGTGGCACGGTGCGCAGTGCGAGGTCGGTGATGAGTCTCGATGCCGGCGGTTCGAGCACGAACGATGCGTTGGGATCGACGTGCGGGTTCGTTTCCGAATAGCCGTCGAGTCGATCCGCCAAGTCGCGAGAGTATCGGGGCGCGAACGTTACGCCGGCGCGTAACGCGATCTCGTCGAGGGTCTGCCCGCCGTCGCCGAGCTCGGTCAGCATCGCCGGATCCAATCGCCGGTGGTCATCACCGGGTAGCAGATCGATGTGTCGCCAGTGCACCGAGAGTTGTTCGTTCTGCAGGACGCGACGTGCTCCGACGAGCGTTGCGTGGAGCACATTCGGCTCGTGGTGGTCATCCCGCAGGCGGAAGGCACCCTTGGTCACCAGGACAGCGTCGATCCGCAACTCGGGGGCGGAGTCGATCGCGGAGTCGAATTGCCTTGCCACTTCGAGAAGTCCTGCCATCAGGCTGATCTGCTCGTCGTCGCCGGCGACGACGAGCACCGTCACGGCGGCTCCGCCCAGCGGCGTGCGCTGAGCATCCTCGAGTTGATGGATGGCTGCTGCCAGAAGCATCGGTTGCATCGGCGCAGCGGCGTCCGTGCCGGCGGCCCCCAGTCCGACGGTGAGGACGGGCCGATCGGCACGGCTCGAGATGGTCAACGGATCGACTGCCTGCCAACCAATCTCGTACAGCAACGGGCGCAATTCGGCGATCGGGGACGACGCCGGGGCCAGTTCGGCGAAGCGTACCCCGACGAGCTCGAGGAAGACGGCTCCGTCGAGACCACAGATCGTGATGTCGGCACAGGTGTCGGTTCCGCTGGCGCGACGTATCACCGCGGTTATCGGGGCGATCGGCATCGGACGGTGCCGGCGTACTGTTCCGACGGCGACCGGCACGATCGTTCCGAGTGTCAGATCGTCGAATGCGGCGACACCCTGCAGCGCGGCATCGACCACCGCCGGGTGTGCGAGGTGCGATGTGTCGACCGATCCCGGATCGATCGTCGTGACGATGACATCGGCGCCGATCCGTGCCTCGACGACTCTTCGGAAAGCCGGACCGTAGTGGAGGCCACGCTTGTCGAGCAGCTCGTAGAACTCCTCTTGACTCAGTGCATCACCGTCGACGCTCGGCACCTCCACCCGCGGTGCGTCCACAGCCGCGTCGACGATTCGCGCAGTACTGTGGACGATCCGGTGATCGGTGTCGTCGGAGGACGAAAGGCTCAGCCGCATCGTTGCGGTCTCGACCACGACGGTGATCGTCGGTACCGCGTGCTCGTCGATGATCAGCGGGTGGGAGAAGCGAACGGATTCGATTGTGAGACTTGACCCTTTTGTGCATTCGCCGGCTGCACTCAGAAATGCGTCCAGATGTGCCGCACCCGGCAACACCACCATCCCGTCGACGACATGGTCGTTGAGCCAGGGTAGTCGAGCGACCGACAGCTCAGTCGACCACGCCATCGGGTAGCGAGCGGCTCGGGTGCCCAGTAGTGGCCGGTCGTCGACGTCACCGATCCGCTCCACCTCGAGTTGGCGGGACTCGGCGAACAGCGTCTTGTGTTGCCAGGGATATCGGGGAAGTTCGGTATGTGGCGCGATGGTGTTCTGTCCCGGTGCAGTTCGGCCGAGGCAGCCCGCGCAGTACAGTTCGCCGACGACGCCGAGTAAACGGTCCTGGTCACTCTCGTCGCGCTTGAGGGTGGCTATGGCCAGACCCGACGCGGCCTTGTCTGCCAGTATCGCTCGAATGTTCCCCGACAGCACGGGATGCGGGCCGACCTCGAGGAACACCCGGTGGCCCTCGTCGATCAGGGTCTCGATGGTGTCGCTGAATCGGACCGGTCGTCGAACGTTGGTGCACCAGTAGTCGGCACCCCAGTCCGGTCCGGTCACCCGCTGGGCGGTGACCGTCGAATACAGCTGCCGTTGTGGCCGTTTCGGCTCGATGTCGGCAACACCGATACCAGGTCGGCGAGAATCGGGTTCATCAGCGGGCTGTGGTAGGGCACCGTCACCGGCAGTGGTCGGACGAACACGTCGTCTCCGGACAGGTCGCGATACAGGTACTCGATCGAAGCGCGTGGACCGGCCAGCGTCAACGATGCGGGCGCGTTGATCGCCGCGACAACCACATCGTGACACGCGGGTTCGGCAAGCCGTGGCTTCACTTCGTCTTCCGTCAAGCCGATGACCAGCATCCCTCCGGTGTCGTCGGTACGACTCTGTAGACGCGCCCGGTGACAGCTCACCAGGAGCGCGTCGCGCAGGGTGAGTGCGCCGCTGACATAGGCCGCGCTCACCTCGCCGACACTGTGCCCGACGATGGCATCGGGGTCGATACCGAGCGCCGCCAGCTCGGCGACGAGCCCGACCTGCACGAGAAAGTTGGCCGGCTGCGCGAATTCGGTGCGCGGAATGCGGGAATCGGGTTCTGGTTTGCGGAGTTCGTCGAGAATCGACCAGCCGGCGATCTCGACGAACACCGAGTCGATCTCGGCCGCGGTGTGCGCGAACGGCCCATCCTTGGCGAGTAGTTCGCGTCCCATGCCCCACCATTGCGGACCCATACCGCTGAAGACGAACACCGGATTGGTCCCGGCCGGCACGATCGCGCGGCTGATCCTCGTTGTTCCGGCGGCGACCGCGTCGAGATTTCGCACCAGTTCGGCCTCGTCGGAATACGGCACGGCCGTTCGGAACGTGTGATGTGCTCGACGGCTCCACGCGGCGGAACACAGATCGTCGACCGACGACGCGCAATCCAGGGCGTTGCGCATCGCCTCGGCGACAGCGCCGACGGCGTCTTGGGTCGCGGCCGAGATCGGGAAGATGGTAGTCGGGCCCCGTTCGGTGGAGCGAGCGGGCATGTCCGGGGGCTGTGCCAGGATGACGTGGCCGTTGGTCCCGCCGTAGCCGAAGCCGTTGACGGCGGCGATCGCTCGTCCCGACGGTGTGGGGAACGCCGTCGTGCGTGTGACGACCTCGATGTTGAGATCGCGGAATGGAATCGCCGGGTTGAGAGTGTCCAGCCATGCCTGCGGCGGGACGGTGCGGTGCTTGATCGCCAGGGCCGCCTTGATGACGCCCGCGACCCCCGCTGCGGCCTCCAGGTGTCCGATCGACGATTTCACCGAGCCGACCAGCAGTGGGCTTGTCCGCGACTCCGCCAGGCCGTACGCCTCGCCCAGTGCGGCGACCTCGATGGGGTCTCCGACCGGCGTCCCGGTTCCGTGGGCTTCGACGTAACCGATCTCGTGCGGAGCGAGATTCGCCGTGGTGCAGACATCACGTGCGAGTTGGCGTTGCGCGGCGCCGTTGGGGACGGTGATACCCATGGTGTGGCCGTCCTGGTTGGCGCCGCTGCCGGCGATCACCGCGTAGATGCGGTCCCGATCGCGCATTGCTGCGTCGACGCCTTTGAGGACGAGCATGCCCGCACCCTCACCGCGGCCGTAGCCATCGGCCGCGGCGTCAAAGGACTTGCTCCGGCCGTCGGGGGCGAGAAACCTGCCCTTGCACATGGAGACGAATACCTCGGGATGGGTCATGACGTTCACGCCGCCGGCGAGTGCGAACTCGCATTCGCCGCGGGAGATAGCTTGCGTTGCTTGGTGAATCGCGACTATAGACGACGAACATGCCGTGTCGATGGTCATGCTCGGCCCCCGCAGATCCAAGGCGTGGGACAGGCGGTTGGACAGCATGGCCTGCGATGCGCCGGTGGCGGTGTAGTGGCTGATGGCGCGGCGCGCCGAGGACATGCACCGGCGGATCTGGTTGTCGCTCATGAACCCGCCGATGTAGACACCGACGTCGTGTCCGGAAGCCATACCCGCCAGTCCCGCGTCGTCGAGCGCCTCCCAGGCAACCTCGAGAACCCAGCGTTGCTGGGGGTCCATCACCTCGGCTTCCCGTGGAGAGATGCCGAAGAACTCGGCATCGAAATCCCACGGCGAGCACGTCACGAATCCGCCATGGCGAGTGTAGGCCCGGCCCGGCGCCTCAGGATCAGGGTCGTAGTACAGGTCGGTGTTCCATCGGTCCCCGGGCACCTCGACGATGCCGTCTCCGCGCCGCAGCATGAAGTCCCAATACTGATCTGGGGTGAATACGCCGCCCGGGAAACGACATCCGATGCCCACGATCGCCACGCCCGCGCCGATGTCCATGCGCCATCCACCTTTCGCTCGACTGACGAAATCGTCGCGCTACTTCGGCCACACGAATGCAGTAGGTCGCTACTGCGCCTGCCGTGGCGACCACGGGCGACGCTTGCCAGACAGAGGTAGGTCGTCGCTGCACCACGAGCGATCGTCAATCGCCCACCGCATGACCGACGACGCGGAGTCGAGAAAGGTTCATGGTGATGAGCGCCTACATCACGGCCACGGCCAGCTTTCTGCCGGGAGACCCGGTGCCCAATGACGAGATGGACGAGTACCTGGGCATTGCCGGCGGCATACCACGTGATCTGCGGGATCTGACCCTGGCCAACTGCGGGATCAAGACGCGGCACTACGCGATCGACAAGAATCAGCGCACCATCATCTCGAATACGGCAATGGCCGCAGTCGCCGCACGGGAGGCCGCCGAAAGTGCCGGCCTCGGACGCAACGACGTCGAGTTGCTGACCGCGGCCACCACGGGACCCGACATGTTGGCGCCCGGACATGCCAGCATGGTGCACGGGGCCTTGGGGTATGGGCCGATGGAGATCTCCACCGCCGCCGGGGTGTGCAGTTCGGGCATGATGGCACTGAAGAACGCGTACCTCCAGGTGGCGATCGGCGAAAAGCGCAACGCTATCACCGTCGCCAGCGAGTTTGCCTCGCGTATCTTCAAGGGCTCCAGGTACGACGAGATGATGGGTCTGCTCGCACGCGACGGATCTCTGCCGCTGGAAGCCGCCTTTCTGCGTTACATGCTCTCCGACGGCGCGGGCGCTGCGGTGATCGAGAATAGGCCCGCCGCAACGGGAATCAGCCTCCGCATCGACTGGATATCACTGCAGTCCTTCGCCAACACCGCGCGGGCGTGCATGTACGGTGGCAGCACATCCGGAACGACAACGCGGAGCTGGATGGATTATCCGACGGCCGCAGCGGCCGAAGCCGACGGTGCACTCGTGTTGCGCCAGGACCTCTCGTTGCTGCCGCACTTGGTCGGTCTCGGCGCCGACGAGTGGGAACGCCTGCGCACAGCGGGCAAGTTCGATCCCGACACGGTGTCCTGGATCCCCGCGCACTACTCGAGTGAGCGGATGAAGGAGCTCGTCTTCACCGAGTTCGCCCGGCGCGGTATCAATGCCGGCCGCCCCGAGAAGTGGTACAGCAACCTGACTTCCGTGGGCAACATCGGCTGCGCGGCGATCTTCGTCATCCTCGACGAGATGCTGAGTGAGGGCCTGATCGCCGACGGCGACACCATGCTGTGCCTGGTTCCCGAGTCCGGCCGCTTCGTCATCTCTCTCATGCACCTGACAGCGGTGTCAGGAGCCCGGACGCCAGATCCACGGCCATGACCCGCCGCGCGGTCGTCTACCTCTACACCCAGACCGGACAGTTACGTGAGGTCGCCGAGTCGTTCACCGCACCGCTGGCCGCCGCGGGGTGGCACATCCGCTGGGTCAATGTTATACCGCGCGAACCATTCCCGTTCCCCTGGTCCATTCGGCAGTTCTTCGGCATCTTCCCGCGCGCGGTGGATCCCGACGAGGTCGTGGGACTTGTCGAGCCGACCGGCGGGTTCGGCGCAGACCACGACACCGACGAGGACGAAATTGTCCTGTTGGCGCAACAGGTGTGGTACCTGTCCCCGTCGCTGCCCATTCGGTCGCTGGTCGCCGGGTATCCCGAGCTGTTCCAGAACCGCAGGGTCATCGTGCTGATCGCCTGCCGCAACATGTGGTATTCGGCGACAGTCGAAGTTGTCGGGCTGCTACGAGCTGCGGGTGCGCGGCAGGTCGAAGTGGTTGCCGCGACCGACACCCGGCACCAGGCGGTCTCCCTGGCGACGACGCTGCGATGGCTCCTGACCGGCAAGCGCGACCCGTTCCTGTGGTTCGGGCGGGCCGGGGTCGGCGACGCCGAACTGGCGCGCATCGCCGCGATCGGGCGCAGTCTCGCCGAACAGGGGGAATGCAAGGCCAGCGCAGCGCCCATGGTGCCGACGCTGGCGGCAGCCGATCTCTTTGCCGGTCGACTGTTCCGGCGATGGGGCGTGCTGGTGCGGTCAGCCGGACGAGTCGGCGCGGCAGCACATGCCGCGGGTTTGGTGGTGTTCGTGGTCGGCGTGGGAATCGGCATCGTCGTCGGTCTCCCGCTGATCGGCTGCGCGGCGCTGCTCGGCGGCGTCCGGTTCGAGAAATGGATCCTCGATGTGGTAGATCGCCAGATCTCGTTCGGCGAGTTGAGGGTTGACGACACCGCGCACCGCAACCGAGCGATGCGATGACCGGCCGCGCCCCGACTTACGATGAACTCGTCGACTGGCTGACAGCGAAGGTCGCCGGTTACCTCGGTGTACCGTCCGCCGGCGTGGGGGTTGACGTTCCGCTGGCCGACCTTGGGATCGACTCGGTGTCCGGCATGGCGTTGTGCGCAGACCTTAACGACGAGAGGGGATTTGACGTCGAGACCACCGTGGTGTGGGACTACGCGACCATCGAGGCGATCGCCACCCACCTCATGGGACGGAGGGGCTCGGCGTGATACCGATCGCGGTGGTCGGTATCGATTGCCGGTTTCCCGGAGCGCCGGACAAGGACGCCTTCTGGCGGTTGATGCTGGACGGCCTGGTCACCGACACCGAGGTACCAGCGCAACGCTTTGACATCGACACCTTCTATCACCCCGAGGGTGTTGCCGGCTCGACGAATTCCCGACGCGGCCACTTCATCGACATGGTGGATGCCTTCGACAACGAATTCTTCGGGATGGCGCCTGTCGAGGCGGCTGCCCTCGACCCGCAGCAGCGACTGCTCCTGCAGTCGTCGTGGCGCGCGCTCGAGGATGCCGGGTTCGATCCGCGATCGTTGACGGGAACGCGCACAGGGGTTTTCGTAGGAGTGATGTCCAGCGAGTGGAGCAGTATCCAACTGCTCGATTTCGCCGAGGTCGGCTCCCTTTTCGGAACAGGTTGCGGCTACTTCATGACGGCGAATCGCATCTCCTACCACCTGGGTCTGACCGGGCCGAGTGTGGCGATCGATTCGGCTTGTTCGTCATCGCTGACCGCGATCCATCAGGGGTGCGCCGCGCTGCGCGCCGAGGAGGCCGACACGGTCATCGCCGCGGGTGTGAATCTCATTCTGACTCCGGCACTTTCCATCTACTACACCCGGGCCGGACTGTCCGCGCCCGACGGTCGTTGTAAACCGTTCCGGCGCGACGCCGACGGAATCGGCAGGGGTGAGGGTGTCGCGGCCGTCGTATTGCGGCGGCTCGATGACGCGCTGGCCGATCGACAACCGATCTATGCGGTCGTGCGGAGTTCGGTAACCAACCACGATGGGCGAAGCAACGGGATCACCGCGCCGAGTCGGCGGTCACAGGCGGCGTTGATGCGCCGGGCGCTGCACTTCGCAGAGGTCGGTGCCGACCAACTCGCGTTCGTCGAAGCGCACGGTACCGGTACGGTCCTGGGAGACATGATCGAAGCTGGTGCCCTCGGCGACGTGCACCGGGCCCGAAGCGGCGAGCGGTGTTTGCTCGGTTCGGTCAAGGGCAATATCGGCCATACCGAGGGCAGCGCGGGGATCGCGGCATTCATCAAGGCCTGCCTGGCATTGCACCTGCATGTGCTGCCGCCGACGGTGGTCGGTGACGGCCCCAACCCGGCCATGAGGCTCGAGGAGAACGGCCTGACACTGGCCGATGCCCCGACGGTACTGCCGGAGCACACTGTCCTGGGCGCGGTGAGTTCGTTCGGTCTCGGCGGCGGCAACGCACACGCCATCCTGGGGTCCGCTCCACCCGCCCCGTCACCGCGCCCGAGTCGGCGAGGAGTGCTGACCATCTCGGCGCCATCTGCAGTTGCGTTGCGACGCAACGCGAGTTCACTCGGCGACGCACTGCGTACCGTCGAGCTCGACCGAGTCGGCGCGTGGTGTCGATCGACCAACAATGTCAAGCGATCCCATCAGCACCGCGTTGTGCTCGACGGTGACCGCGACATGCTTGTCGAGGGCTTGGAACAGGTCGCCGCAGGTCTGGGTCCGGATCTCGTGTCCGCCGTGCGGCCGCATCGACTGCCCGCGACCGTTGGCTTACTGTTTTCGGGTCAGGGCACGCAGTACGCAGGTATGACGCGTCCACTCTATGCTGCGAACCCGGTGTACCGGAAGGCGCTGGACACCATCTGTGCCGTCGTGACACCTCATCTGGGCACAGACCTGCGGCCGGTGATTCTCGGCTTGGGACCGGGGCTCGACGACACCGGCCTGACGCAACCGGCGTTGTTCGCCGTGTCGTTCGCCCTGGGACAAACGTTGTTGCAGAGCGGCATCCGGGTGCAGTTCGGTATCGGGCACAGCCTCGGCGAGATCAGCGCCGCGTGCGTCTCAGGTGTGCTCGACGTAGACGCGGCCGCCAGACTCGTCGTTGCCAGAGGTCGGTTGATGGGGTCGTTACCGTCCACTGGGGCGATGATCGCCATCGATCTCAGCCTGCCAGAGGCGGAAGAGCTTGTCGCCGCCGTACCCGACTGCCTGATAGCGGCCGTCAACGGCGCACGTGCAGTGACGATTTCGGGGACCGTTGACGCGGTGGCACGTGTGCGATCGGTGGTACGCCGGCACGGCGGAAGTGCGACGCGACTTGCGGTGTCACATGCCTTCCACTCGCCGCTGATGGAACCGATCGTGTCCGACCTCCGCGATGAGCTGACCGGGATCGAGCCCCGCCCCGCCGAGTTCCCGTTGTTCTCAACGGTGTACGGCAGATGCATCGACGGTCGCGAGATGACAGCGGGTTATTGGGCCAGACAGATCTGCGCGCCGGTCCGGTTTCACGACGCCGTCCGTGCCGCTGCGACCTCGGCCGGCGCCGACTATCTGGCCGAGGCCGGCCCGCGATCCGGGCTGCTCTCGTGTGCGATGCGGGCCGGACCACCACCGACTCCACAGTCGCTGGTCCTGTGTAGCGGGCCGGATTCAGACGGGACCGAATTGCTCGGCGTTGCCGCGACGTTGATGCGCGATGGGTATTCCCCAGACCTCACCCCGCTCTACGGCGAGCCACCCGGGCCGTTTCAGAGGCTCCCGGCCTACGTCTTCGACGACACCAGACGGTTCTGGTTCGATGGTGTGGTCGCCGACCCCCGGCGACGGCCACGAGCACGCCGGGTCGAGACGACAGCATCCGTTGACGAACCGGACGACACGCAAGTGGCCGACATCGGGCAGGTCCGCAACCGCGCCGAGGGAGAGGTTCTGGCGATCATCGCCGATGTCGGCAACTACGCTGTCGGGGCATTGTCCCGATCCCAGCGGCTGACAGACGATTTGGGGTATGACTCGCTGCTTCAGGTTCGCCTACTGGATCGGCTGCGAAAAGAGTATCCGGACTTGCACGACGTCGACATCGCCGAACTGCTACCGCGGATCCACCGGGTGGGCGATCTCGTCGACTACGTGGTAGCCAAGGGGAGAATCCGTTGAGTGCCCTGACTTCCGAGCTTCGTGCCAATGCGATGGCGTCACCTCGGCGCCTGACCGGAGGAACTCTTGCACAGCCGGTCCGGCTCAGCTGGCGGGACGTCCGTCTGCAGGCGATGCGGATGAGCGGCGGTCTGGCCGCGAGGGGGATCGGCCACGGTGATTCGGTTGCCGTGCTGGCCACCGATGCCGTCGATGTCGCTCCACTGGCGCAGGCGACGTGGCTACGGGGAGCCGCGCTGACGATGCTGCAGCAACCGACGCCGCGTGTCGACATGTCTGTCTGGCTTGCCGACACCGTTCGTGCAATTGAGTTGATCCACGCCCGCGTGGTCGTCGTCGGAGGCCCGTTCATTGCCGTGGGAGACCGTCTGTCTGCACGGGAGGTGGTGGTCTGCACCGTCGAGTCCCTGCGCCTCGCCGAACCCGCCGAGTCCGGCCCCGAGGTCGAGACGGATGACACGGATATCGCACTGCGGCAATTGACATCGGGATCAACCGGTCTGCCGAAGGCCGTCGAGATCAGCCACGGTAATCTCGCCGCGAGCGCCATCGCGCTGTCCGATGGACTGGACATCGATGTCAGCCGTGACGTGTTCGTCAGTTGGCTTCCGCTCTCACACGACATGGGTATGATCGCCTTCTTGTGCCTGCCCATGCAGCGGGGCCTCGAAGCCGTCGTCATCCCGCCCGACGACTTTCTCCGGCGTCCGATCATCTGGGCGGAGTTGATCAGCAGATACCGCGGAACCATCACCTCGGGACCCAACTTCGCCTACTCGGTGTTGAGTCGAGCGTTGCGATGTCACGCCGAGATTGATGACATCGATCTGTCGTCGCTTCGGGTTGCGGTCAACGGGGCCGAACCGGTCGATCACCGCGTCGTCGACGAATTCGCCTCTGCCGGGGCGCGCTTCGGCTTGCGGTCCACCGCCACAATGCCCGGTTACGGGCTTGCCGAAGCCACACTGGCCGTGTCGTTGGGTGCGCCGCACGACGGTGCGTTGATCGATATTCTCTCGCGCCACGCCGTCGAGGAGACCGATCGCGCACTACCGGTCCTTGGAGACGCCGAACCGGTGCGGCACGTCGCGTGCGTCGGGGCACCCGTGTCAGGAATGGAAGTACGCATCAGCCGGGCCGGACAAGCGCTGGCGCACAGAGCGATCGGCGCCATCGAGATACGCGGTCCCGCAGTCGCCGCAAGCTATCTCACGTCACGTGGTTCCGTGCCGCTGGTCGCGGAGGACGGGTGGTTCGACACTGGCGACCTGGGATATCTCGACGAGTGTGGTCGACTCTACGTCTGCGGCCGCGCCAAGGATCTCATCGTGGTGGCGGGCCGGAACCTGTACCCACACGACGTCGAGCGTGCCGCCGAAACCGTCGAGGGCGTGCGACCGGGCTGCGTAATCGCCGTGCGCGTCGATGGCGACGTGGAGGGCTTCGCGGTACTCGCCGAAGTCCATGATGCGGCAACCGAGTCCGTGCGCCGGCGAATCAGCCGCGACGTCACCACTCGGGTGAGCCGTCACGTGGGTCTCCTCCCACGCGATGTGCAGCTCTTTCCCGCGGGCACCCTGCCCAAGACTGCGTCCGGCAAGCCGCGCCGCGGCAGTGCGCGCGAACTGATGGCCCGGACAAGTCAGACCGCTTGAGCCTCCACGAGACTCACGGGCGAGGCGGTCGGAACGACACGCGACACTCGGAACCCGGCGCGCTCGAGCAGAGCACGATACTCGGCGGCCGTACGGTCACGGCCGGCCTGGGTCAACAGCATCTCCAGATCGGTCCAGTGACCGACGTATTCGCGTTGATGGACCGGGATGACAAACTCGATCAGCAGGACGGGCGTGCCGATTCCCGCCGCCGCGTGCACATTTCGCAGAATCTCGAGTGCCTTGTCATCGGGCCAGTCATGAATCACGTTCTTCAGGATGTAGATGTCGGCCCCCGCGGGCACCGCGTCGAAAAACGATCCCGCCACGACGCTGACACGATCCGCGATTCCGTGCCGCCTCAGCAGTGGTGGGGCCTCGTCGACGGCCAGCGGCAGGTCGAAGAGAATCCCTCGGGCAGTCGTCGCGGCCGTGAGGATCTCGACCAGCAACCGACCCACCCCGCCGCCGACATCGACAATGGTGGGGTAGGGGTCGAACGAGTAGGCCGCCATGACCGCGGCCACGGTCATCTCGGTCGTCTCTGCCATGGCCCGGTTGAAGGCCTCGGCGAGTTCGGGCTCCCTGCTGAGGTAATCGAAGGCGTCGGTGCCGTGCACGACCGGGACGACCGCGTCGCCGGTCCGTATCGCGTCGGCGAGATGACTCCAGTGCTCGCGGTGCTGGCGTGAGCCAACCATCGCCGCAAGTCCCGCCGTCGACAGCGGCGCGGTGGAGCGCAGCGTGTCCGCCAGTGCGTTCAGTGCGTAGCGACGGTCACGACGCTGGCGAAATATGCCACGGCCCATCAATGCCCGCAGGAGTCGGCGCAGCGCGTCCGCGTCGGCGTCGACTCGACGAGCCAACTCGTCCAGCCGCAGCGGCCCACCCGCCAAGGCGTCGGCCACGCCGAGATCGACGGCTGCGGTGATCGCCTGTGCCGACCAGGCATTCATGATCATCTCCATCATCGCCGCGTACGGCGGGGCGGTTCGCCGATGAATCCACAGGAGATAGTGGCGCCCACGTTCGAGGAGGCGGACAAGTTGCGGCGGTGGGACTGTCGCAGGCTTCATCATTGGTCCTTCCGGGATTTGTGATCAGCGGTGCTGCAACGTCATTCATCTGCTGCGGCGGTTGCACTCGATTGCGCGCCGACGACGACCAGTGCTCGCCGCAACGAGGCACGGCCGTCCCGTTCTGAATGCAACGCGGCGAGGATATGACCGTCCGGACGTACGACGAGGGCGTCGGGATCGGCTCCCGCGATGCCGGTGTGCAACACCCTGCGCTCACTGTCGCCGAGCACCTCGATCGACATCGAAAGTCTTTCGGCGGCTTGACACCATGCGGCGGCAGCCTCGGCTGACACCACGAGGGTGAGTGTGTCGCGACTGACCAGATCCAGCGTGGACACCCGACCGTCACGGGACGTGGCCCAACTGTGGGGCAGCCGACCACCCGAACGGGCGCGTGAGGAATAGAACTCCGGATCGTCGATCGGCGGAGGGAGTCCGTCGTCGATCACGGCGCCGTGCCGGTAGCGCACCCCGAGGTCACGTCCCCAGTTGCGGTAGTGCGGTCCCTGTCGGGCGATGGCCGCCGCGGCACGGTGCCGAACTCGCCGGCCCACTCGACCCGGCGCCGTGGCCAGGCGAAGGCGTTGGTAGGCCAGCGTCGTGAACCCTCGGACGAGCGCGCGTGCCGGCCGTCGTGGTAGCCATGGTGGGGCGGCGTCGACCGCGCGAGGCAGCAGACGGACCGCATGCCGCGGTATACCCAGTGCCGCAACAACGTCGAACAGACCCTCGAAGTTCGCCACAGCATCGGCGGTCGTCGCGATGCCGACCGGACGGCGTTCCTGCTCATAGGTGTCCAGCAGTGCATCGGAAGCTCCGCCGACGACCACCCACGCCAGTTTCCACGCCAGATTGTGGACGTCGGCGACGCCGGTGTTGAGCCCGAGGCCACCGGTGGGCGGGAACCGATGTGCGGCGTCGCCGGCCAGGAAGACTCGACCCACCCGATAGCTGTCGGCGACCTGGGCGTGCATCGTCCAGGACTGGATCGACTTGATCTCGATGTCGACGCCGCCATCTCCGATGGCATCGATGATGTGGCTGCGGCAGACCTCCGCCGGGAAGTCGTCCACCGACTCGATCGGCGGGAAATACGGAATCTGAAATACGAGGTCGTGAGGTGATCGGTGCACGATGATGACACCGAGTCCCTTGGTGGTGTGGGTCCAGATCACCGGCCCACGGCGATGGTCGCGAAAGGGCTCGAGGTCTGCGGAGAAATGCACGCTGATGACGTGCTGGAGAATCGAACCATCCATCGCCACCGGCAGTTCTCGTCGAACGGTACTCGCCGAGCCGTCCGCGGCGATGACGTAGCGGGCGACCAGTTCTCGGCGCACCCCGGCGATGTTGTCGGTGACGGTCACCGAGACGCCGTCGGTACTGTCGGTGTGCCGGTGGTAGTTCCAACCCAGACGGAGGTCGACGTGCGGATTGTCGCGCAGGGCGGCCCACAGCAACGGCTCGAGGACATTCTGCGGCAGGTGCGCGGTGCGGGTCGGGCTGACCGCTTCGATGGCATCGAGGTACGCATCGGGTAGATCGGCGAGCGTCACCCGGCCGAGTTCAGGACCCACCAAGCTGGTGCAATACAGGATGTTTCGCAGTTCGTCCAAGGGTGCGCCGAGTCGGCTGATATCGCCCTCCAGACCGATCTCACGCCAGATCTCCATGGACCGGGTCGAGAGCACGTGCGCAGCGGGATGCCGCTGCGGCTCTCGACGTTCCTCGACCACAATGCATTTCAACCCGTGGTGGGCAAGGAGCAACGCCGCGGTCGCACCCACGGGTCCGGCGCCGACAACCAGGACGTCGAAGGTGTCAACCATCATGTGGCCTCCGGGTTCGTGGCATCACGCATGCTCCGTACCGCGCCGTCGGATCCGCGGCGATACGCGTGCCGGGATCGGGGCGCCGGCGACCATGGTGAACGGCACGCTCAACGGGAAGTCGTCGTTCAGTGAGCGGATCTCGCTGTGGCGGATGATGGTTGCCAAACCCAGGGTCAGGGCGAGCATGGCGAAGTTGTCGGCAATACACGACCTCGGGCCACCACCGAACGGCAGGTACTGCCAGCGATCCCGGTCCTTGCAGTTGGCCCGGCTGAACCGATCGGGGTCGAATACCTTCGGACGATCCCACAGGGCCGGGTCGCGATGTAACGCGTAGATCCCCACTATCGCCCAGCTGCCCGCGTCGACCCGATAGCCGTCGATGTCGATGTCCTTGGTCACCGTCCGTGTCGTAGCGGCCGCGGGCGGACACAAGCGCATCGCCTCATGCAGCACCTGCACGGTGTAGCCCAGGCGTGGGACGTCGTCAGCGGTCAACGGCCGGTCGCCCAGCGCGGCGACTTCCGCGACAACGTTGTCCTGCACCTCGGGATGGCGGCCCAAGACCCATAGGGTGTACGTCAACGCGGTTGCTGCCGTATCCTGCCCGGCTCCCAAAAACGAGACCAGTTCGTGGCCGATGTCCTCGTCGGACAGTGGGCGTCCGGTGTCGGGGTCGGTGACGTCGATGAGCGCGCGAATCAGCGGTGCCTCGCGTGTTGGGTCGGCCCGGCAGTCCCGGACGACATCATCGGCAACCTTGTGAAAGGTGGCGCTGGCGGCCCGTGCACGTCGTCGTGTAGGCGTCGGTAGCCACCACGGGGCACGGACCGGTCGTACGGCGCGGTCGGTGATATAGGTGGCGGCAGTGCGAAGCGGCACCCCGAGGAGCGCTTCGGTCCTCGCGCCGAGGTCCAGACCGAGGACCGCCTGAGCCAACAGCTCGAGCAGCAGTCGATGACACTCGCGATCGAGGTCGACCACCGCGCCGTCGCCCCACTCACGCGAGAGTCTGTCGGCTCCGGCTGCCATCTGACCGGCGTACCGGGTCACGTTCTGCTTACTGAACAACGGCTGCATCGCGCGTCGACGAGGCAGCCACGCGTCGTGCCTCAGGTTGAAGAGCGAGTCGCCGACAAGTCGCCGGTGCTCGTCGAACAAGGGCTGGTTCCTGTCGACATACGGGGAGCTGCGGCCGAGAACGTTTCGCGCACCCATGGGTGACGTTGTGACCACCACGGGCGGCAGCGGCCAGCTCAGCGCCAGGCGTGTCACGGGTCCGCCGGCATCACGCAACGTCTCACACCCGGTGTGAAAAGCCCTGATCGCCTTCAACTGTTGCAACCGTGGCAGCGGATTTCTCGGTACCGGCGGCAGCGCTGTCAACTCGACCGTCTCGACCATGTGATGCCTCTGTTCAGCCGTCTCAGCGGTTCGTCACCTGATGGTGGCCGCCGTGCGTCGCAAACGAATCAGTGGCGGGCTACTGCAATCGCGTCGGTTGGGTGCCTTCACCAGGCTGTTCGTATGATCACGGAAATCTCAGATCGCCGCGGCCCTCTGCGTTCTATTCTGGTGATCGCCGGGGGCCGACGATCGTGGATCGAGGGTACTCATGGCCGCCGCTGTCACCTGTGGGGCCTGCGGCACCGAACTTCGTGACAGCGCCCGGTTCTGCGACCGGTGCGGAGCGCCGATCACGCCGGCGTCGGCCGAGCCTGCGGAGTACAAGCAGGTCACCGTGCTCTTCGCCGACGTGGTTCGGTCGATGCGCATCGCGGCGGCAGTGGAACCCGAGCGGTACCGCGAGATCATGGCCGCGCTGGTCGAACGGGCCGCTGCGACGGTCGAGGCGTACGGCGGGAGTGTGGATTTCACCGGCGACGGCGTGATGGCGGTGTTCGGTGCGCCGATGGCCTTGGAGGACCATGCTTTGCGAGCGTGCTTGGCCGCCTTGGAGATTCAACAAGCGACCGACATACTGGCCGAGGAGGTGGCGCGCTGCGATCCGGTGGACGTGCGTGTGCGGGTGGGGCTGAACTCGGGTCAGGTGATCGCCGGAGAACTCGGTAGCAGACCATTCGGTTACACCACCGTCGGGGAGCAGGTCGGGTTCGCGCAACGAATGGAGTCTGTCGCGCCGCCTGGCGGGGTGATGGTGTCGGAGTCGACTGCGCGTCTCGTCGACGATCTCGCGACGCTTGGCGAGCCGGAGTGGGTGCAGATCAAGGGTGCGGATCGTCCAGTCCGTGCGCGGCGGTTGCTGAAGATTCGTCCGCGCCAGGGGATGAGCGGGCGACCCGGGCCTCGGTTGGTGGGACGGCAACGCGAGATGGATGCGTTTGGCGCTGTACTCGAGCGGTCCATCGGTGGTCGCGGCGGCGTCGTCAATGTGGTGTCACCGGCGGGTATCGGCAAGAGCCGGATGGCCGGAGAATGTGCCGCACTGGCGACCGCGCGTGGCGTCGAGGTCGTGTGGACGTTCTGCGAATCGCATGCGCGTGGGGTTCCCTTCCGGACCGTCGCAAGTCTGCTTCGAGCCGGCCTCGGGGTGGCCGACCTCGACGCGCCGGCCGCGCGTGCCCGAGTCAGGCTGCGCCTCGGCGACGCCGCCACCGACGATCTGCTGTTGCTCGACGACCTGCTCGGCATCGCCGACGCCGATGCGGCGCTGCCACGCATTGACCCCGACGCCCGGCGACGACGAGTGCGCACCCTGATCGCGGCAGCTTCGAAAACACGTTCTGGGTCAGTGCTGTTCATCGTCGAGGACGTGCACTGGATCGACACGGTGAGCGAGTCCATGTTGGCGGATTACTTCTCGGCCATCGTGGACACACCGACCCTCGTCGTCATCACGTCGCGGCCGGAGTACCGGGGCAGTCTGCTGACCTTGCCGGGGGCGCAGCACATGACGTTGGACCCGCTGGATGAGTCGACATCGACGATGTTGGTCCGCGAACTACTCGGGAAGGATCCGTCGGTGACGGAACTGACCGGATTGATCGCCGAACGGGCGGCGGGCAATCCGTTCTTCGCCGAGGAGATGGTCCGTGAGCTGGAGCAGCGCGGCGTGTTCACCGGCCGGCGAGGTGACTACGTGAGCCGATTTGACGTGGCCGACATCAGCGTGCCGGTCACCGTGCAGGCCGCCATCGAGGCGCGCATCGACGCTCTGCGTTCACCGGCCAAACGGACCTTGCACATGGCAGCGGTGATCGGAATCCGCTTCGCGGTGGATCTGCTCGACGCGGTTCAGGATGCACCGCGCATCGATGAGCTGATCGACGCCGAGTTGATCGATCGGGTGCGGTCGCACCCGATCGAGGAATACGCGTTTCGCCATCCGCTGATTCGTGCGGTGGCCTATGCGTCACAGTTGAAATCCGATCGCGCCGAACGACATCAGCGGCTGGCGGCCGTGATCGGAGATGGTGGATCGGCGGACGAGAACGCGGCCTTGATCGCGAGCCACCTCGAGGCTGCCGGCGACCTTCCCGCGGCATACGGCTGGCACATGCGCAGTGGCCAGTGGTCGGTGACTCGCGATCTCGCTGCCGCACGGCTGGCCTGGGAGGGCGCCTGCCGGGTCGCCGACGCGATGCCCGGCGACGATCCCGAAGTCTTGGCCATGCGTACCGCCCCGCGTACCCTGCTCTGCACCACTGACTGGCAGGCGTGGCCGATCCAAGACACGTGGGGTCGCTTCGCCGAACTTCGGACGCTGTGTGACGCGACCGGGGACAAGGTGTCGTTGGCAATCGGCATGAGTGGGCTGGCCGCCGAGCTGCTGTCGACGGGGGGTCCCGGTGAGGGATCGCGAATCGCTACGGAGCAGATGGCCCTCGTCGACTCGATCGGCGATCCCGCTCTGTCAATCGGTTTGTCGTTCATCGCATTTGCGAACTGGTTCAACGGTGGAGAGTTCGGCGAGATTCTGCAACGCTCGCACATCGTGATCGACCTCGCTGCCGGCGACCCGGCGAAGGGTGCCGGCTTCGGACTCGGCTCGCCGCTGGCCATGGCGTTGGCGTTCCGCGCTATCGCCCGCTGGTGGTTCGGTCACGCCGGCTGGCAATCGGATCTGGACGACGCCTTGGAGTTTGCCCGGCAGAGCGACCCGGGAACCCACGCGCTCGTCACGACCTGGCTCTGTGGGCCCGCGCTGCTCTACGGGGTGCGCGTCGCCGACGACTCCCTGTTCCGGATTCTCGATCACGCCGAAGCTCAGGCGCACTCGGCCGTCAGCGACTACGGACTGAAGGGGGCTCACTACATGCGCATTCTGGCGCTCCTCTTCCGCGACGACCCGAGCGAGCGCGAACGGGCCCTCACGATGATCGCCCAGCAGAGCGGCGACATCTTTCTGCATGAGCGAGCTCCAGCGCTTCTGCCGATATACGAGGTGTTGGTGGGACGAGAGCAGAACCGACGTGGCGATCTCGCCGCCATACCGGTCATGCGTGCGGCCGTCGAGGTTCTGCACCGGGACGGCCGTGTCGGATGGGGGCTGGGTCCCACCGCGATCCTTGCCGAGACCCTGCTGGAACGGGGTACCGACGCCGATATCGCAGAGGCCAGGTCGGCCATCGACTGGGCCGCGCACCTCCCGACGGCGGACGCGGCCGTACCGGCGATCACCCTGCTGTGGCTGCACACGCTGCTCGCTCGAGCCACCGGCGACACGTCCCACTACCGGGCGTTGGCGGCACAGTATCTCGAAAAGGCGAAATCGCTTGGCTTCGAAGGGCATGTCCGCCGAGCAGAAGAAATGCACTGAACATGTGGGGACACCTTGTCCTCGGTCACCAGGAACCACAAGGGCGCCGAGGAACTCGTCCTCGTACTCGCGCGGCACGTCGGCCACGGGTGGTCACAGCCGGCATTCAGTATCCGACGACGGCCCCCGAGCACCTGCTGACAGCGGTACGACAATTGAGATACCACCGCTCGTCGGATCGGGATAGCGGAAGTGTAGCGCCAGGTACTGCGGGCACACCGGCCTGTTCAGCCAGCCGCTGACATCCGTCCAGCCCATCTCCTGGACCTGTCCCCGGCGCAGCCCACGGAAACCGTTGCGCACCGCCAACGCCGAGTAGCCCCGGGGCAGGCCCTGCCGGACCGCCGCACGCACCGCGGTGTTCATGCCGGGCGCGGGGGCGATCAGTCGTGTTCCGCCTCGTACCGCAGCAGGACAACGCCACCTGGGAACGTGCGATTCTCCAGCAGCTGCAACGAGATCCACGACGGCAGTGTCGGGAAGAACGGGAGACCACTGCCCACCGCGGTGGGCGCCACCACCAACCGGAATTCGTCCACCAGTCCCGCCTGCACGATCGGTGCGGCCAGCGTCGGTCCGGCCACCTCCAGCTGTCCGTCGGTCTCCGCCTTCAGTTTCCGCACCACCTCGACCGGGTCGCCGCGCTCCAGACGGGAGTTCCAGTCCACCGACTCCAGCGTGCGCGAGAACACGACCTTCGGCATGTCGCGCCAGATATGGGCGAAATCGACGATCGTCGGGGTGGCGTCCGGATCCTTGTCGGCCGTCGGCCAGTACCCGGACATCAGTTCATAGAGGCGCCGCCCGTAGAACGACAGCGCCGTCTGCCGCTCGAAATCGTTCCAATACCGGTGCAGTTCGTCGCTCGGATCCGACCAGTCGATCCTGCCCTGCGCATCGGCGATGTACCCGTCCACCGATACGTTGAAACCATAGATGAGTTTGCCCATACAGATCAGACTGCACCCGGGGACAAAACTCATCGCGACGCGACACCGACCGAAATCTCACCCGCGCCAACCGACGGCTGGGGCGGCGGATGCCCGGCTGCCTGATCGTCGGTCGACGATGTCAGTCCACGAGCGTATTTACATGTCGGCGGGCCGGGTAGACAATTCTGGCATTGGGTCGCACCCCGAGTGCCACATCGGGTTACCGATCCTCGGTTACCGCTATTTCCTCGTGAGTGATGGAAGTACGTATGGACGAGCCGGTCGACGACGCGGGGGTCCGTCGTGCCGCCGCGCGCCAGGCGTCGCGTAATCTGTTGACGCAGAATGCTGTTCAGATGACGGTGTTCGCTCAGGACCCGTCGGTCACCGACGGGAAACCGCTGCTGGCGCAGGTGGAGGTGCCGGCCGGCCGATTGCAGCGCGGGCCACGCAGTCATCGCTTCCACGTGGTCGACATCGGCGTCGGCACCAACGCCGTGGGAGAGCCGGTCAAGCTTCATGCACGCAGCCCCTGGAACTACACCGATCGCTGGACGAACCTGAACTTGACCACACCCGACCTCGTCGACGACCGTAAGTTCCGCTCGCAGAACGTCTTTGCCGTCGCTTCGTACACGCTTGCGCTGTTCGAGCAACATCTGGGCAGACCGATCCCATGGTATTCGGGGTATCCGCACCTCTACTTGATCCCGCAGGCGCGGATCGAGGCGAATGCCTTCTATTCGCGTGAACACAACGCCGTGCTGTTCGGCTGGCTGCCGTCGATCGGTGGCCGCCCCCCGATCTACACCACGCTCTCGTACGACGTGATCAGCCACGAGGTGAGTCACGCGATACTCGACGGGCTGCGCCCCCGGTACACCGAACCCGGACTGCCCGATCAACTCGCCTTCCATGAAGCTCTCGCCGATCTCGTTGCTCTGCTGTCGGTCTTCACACTGGAAGGTGTTGCCGAGCGTCTCCTCGCACCAACCGAGAAGCGGGTCTTCTTCCCCTCGGATGCAGCGGCGTTGGCGATCGAGGATGAAGCCGAGCGGCGGAAGCGGTTGTGGCAGGGCAGAGCAGAGACCCTCAAACTGACGCCGCTGCTATCGCTTGCCGAGGAGATCGGCGCTCGACGCGCCGCCCGCCACTCTGCCGAAGGAACGATGGCGGGTCGATATCCGGCGCTGCGTCGTTCGGTCGAACTACCACCGAACAAGAAGTGGATGGACGACCCCCAGTTCCAGGAGGCGCACCGTCGTGCCGAGGTGCTCGTCGCCGCATTCCTGCAGACGCTGGTGAGAATGTGGGCGGAGCGCCTCGAGCCACTGCGCAGCGACAGTTCGGGCATGGATGTCGACCGTGTGGCCGAGGAAGGTGTCACGTCCGCCCGACATCTGCTCGGCATGATCCTCCGCACCCTCGATTACCTCCCGCCCGTCGAACTCGAGTTCGCCGACGTCATCGACGCCGTCCTCACCGCAGACCATCGACTCGCCCCGGACGATCAGCACAACTATCGGGACGCACTGAGCGAATCGTTTGCCGCGTTCGGTATCACTCCGCCGGAGCACCGCATCGTCGACGAGGACGGCACGTCCGCCCCGCCACCGAAACATTCACTCCGACAGACCGATCAGCCCGACGAGGCGCCGCCCGCAGGTTTGTCGCCCATCGAGAAGGAGTTCGCGAGAGATGCCGACGCCTCAGAACTCGGCACCATCCGGTACGAACACCTCAACCTTGTCGCCCTGCGGTCCTCGCCCGAGGAGGTGTACCAATTCATCTGGAACAACTCGGCCGCACTGGAGATCGACGTCCGGCTCACCACCCGTGTCACCCGTGTGCTGAGCAGCTCGCGCATGGGTGCCGACGGCACGTTGGTGACCGAGGTGCTCGCCGACTACGTGCAGACCCTGCGGACCACAGCTGCGAACCTGCCACCCGCAATATCGAAGCCCGACGACATGCCCGACGACGCAGAGGTCGAACTCCTCGGCGGTGGGGTACTCGTCTTCGATCAGTTCGGCCGATTCCGGCTGCACCAACGCAAACCCATCCTGGAGGTGCAACGACAGACCCGACGGCTCGCGTATCTGTTCACGCACGGCATCCGTGATACCAAGGGGCGGTACGGGACGAGCGACGGCGCAGGGGACACCCGACGATTCTCGCTGCTGCACAGCGACACGTCCGAGGACAGCTGGTGACCCCCGATCCGAGCCGGGTTCGGCTGCGCGCGTACAAGGTCGGGTTAGGCGACTGCCTGTTGTTGACCGTCGTCTACGCGGCGCCGCTCGACGACGGCAGATCGCAGCGACACATCCTCATCGACTGCGGGACGGTGACCAAGGCCGACAAAGGTCCCGGGCTCGGCGACGTCGCGGAAAAGGTGGCCGAGCACTGTGCCGGCAAACTCGATGTGGTGGTGGCGACCCACCGGCACAAGGACCACATCGGCGGCTTCGCCAATGCACGCGTGCAGAAGGCGCTCGACGCCCTCACTCCGTCCGTGGTGATTCGTCCGTGGACCGATGCACCCGAAGCGAAAAGGGGCTCGACCGGACTCGGGCTCGACGATGCCCACCTGCAGTTCCTGCGGGGTCTGGACACGTTGCCGCAGCAGGCGGCCGCGCTGGCGCGGTTGGCCTTCGACAGCGACGCGGTGGCACGGCGCGCCGCCGAGCTGGCGGACATCGGACTGGCGAACACCGAAGCGGTGGCACTGCTCGAGGAGTGGGGGTCGGCAGGGCGGGCCGAGTACGTCAAGGCCGGCGACACGGTCGATCTGGCGAACGTATTGCCGGGCGTGGGGGTGCAGGTGCTGGGGCCGCCGACGCTCGATCAGGTGCCGTCGCTGACGCGGTATGCCAAGGAATCCGAAGAATACTGGTTGGCGCTCGCCGCGGACGGGAACCTCACCACCCACATCGAGCCTCCCGGCGATCCGGCGCTCGCGCGCGATGCGGCTGCCGCACTGGCATCACCGGGCGGTGTGGGCGCCGCGGAATGGCTGGTGCGTCAGCTCGACAGTAGGCGCGTGACACAGGGTTTGGAAATCGTCGAGGCCATGGACGACGTCCTCAACAACACCAGCGTGATCCTGCTGATCACCGTCGGCGACCGTCGCCTGCTGTTGCCGGGGGACGCGCAGATCGAAAACTGGTCGTTCACGCTCGACCAGTCACTCAAGGAACCGGACCGAACCGCCGCCGGCACCCAACTCGCCACCGAACTGTCCAAGGTCGATCTGTACAAGGTGGGACATCACGGCAGTCGCAATGCAACGCCACGTCGACTCCTCCGTCACTGGACCGCGTCCGATGGTGCCAGACGCCGAGTCGTCTCGGTGCTGACGACCAAGAGTGGGGTGTTCGACAAGAGCGACGAGGGCGCAGTACCCAAACCGCAACTCATCGAAGGGCTCAGCGACTTCGGACCGGTCCACAGCACCGAAGACCTACCGGCCGACGTGTGGTGGATGGATCTCGAGGCCGCCGCGACCGGCGACGAAGGCTTCGATTTCGCAGCGGGGGAACCGATCTCGAAGAAGGCGAAGCGCGGACCCGCCACGTGACGGCGACACACGCGTCAAACGTCAATGCATGCCCAGCCCGCCCAACGAAGCGCAGGCCGCACCTGCCGCGATCCCGCCGACGAGAGCGAGAATCACCGACGTCATCAGGCGCCCCGGGTCATGGTGCGGGCGACGCCGACGTTCGTACCACGCCAGTGCGGTCAACGGCGCGACGACGTAGACGCTGTGTGCCGCAATCATCATGACCATCATCATCGGTGCACAGGAGATTCCGCATTCGTTGCCCAAACCGACCCCGTAGCGCAGACAGGTGATGCGAGCGCGGTGCCGTGCCAACGGTGGCGCCAACACGCGATGACAGCGCGCGAGGCTCAGGCGCTTACGCGGCGTCCACTGCCAGACCACCGCCGCAACCGTGAACACGATCAGCAGCAGCGCCTCGCCGAACGCCACCCGCTCGACAGCGAGACCCAGCACGGCGGTCACCACAGCGGTGGAGGCCAGCAGGGGCACCCAGCCCACTGCCCAACCCGTGAGCACCCATCCCGGCACCCGCCGGCGATAACCCGACGGCGCCCGCAACGCGGTATATCGGGCGTCCGACGCGACCAGCGGCGTCATGACCGCCAGCATGGCGAGCAGTCCCACGACGTGGGTCGACACACCGTGGCCGGGTGACCCGGACTCGGCCATGCCGGCAGACATGTCGTGGCCGGCGTGCACGGCGTGCTCGACATGCACGGGCGCCGTCGACCCGAGGCTTCGCAGCCGCACGATCTCGAGGGCGACAAGGACCGACCAACCCACGGCCGCAACGGCATAGGCAGGCCACTGCGGCTGACGACCCGAGCGCAGTTCACTCATCCACGAGCGCCCGCGAGCCGTCGCGACCGACATCTCGGCGGTGACGGCTCCGGTCATGCGAACTCCGGGGTCATGCGAACTCCAGTGACAACCGCTCGACGGTCAGGCCCATCGCCGCAAGGTCCCGGCCGCTGTCCATGGGAACGAGACGAACCCGAGTGTTCAACGGGCGCAGTGTGTCGGCCTGGGCGAGAACCTGATCGGTTACGTCCAGTATCCGGCGTTGACCGGTGCCGGACGACGTCCCGTCGTCCCGGCTGGCCTCGAATACGCCGAACAGTGTCAGCGGCCCGACGTAGTGTGAGGAGTCCGACGGATCGGCGTCGGCGCCGGGCGGCAGTCCGAGGAATACGTGGTATGACGTCGCCGCCGGCCGGACGGTGCGGATGCCGTCGAAGCGCAGCACCCAGCGGGCCTGGTCGGGAAATGCCGCTACCCGGATGTCGTCGCTGTCGGGTCCGCCGGCAACGACGGGAACGTCGGTCGTGTCGGCCACACCGACCTCGGTGGCTGCCGAAATCGGCTCGGGGACGGCCACGTCCAGACCGAACGGATCGATCTCCGCGCCCGGTGGCGACGGCGGGGCAGGGGGTAACGCGGGCGGAACCGTCCGGTCGTACTCGTACCCCAGGGTGTTGATGTCGATGACTGCGGTCGCGGTCCAGGTCGCGATCTGTCCGCCCGGGCGGAGAAACCGCATCTTGTGGTTGGTCCACGACTGCTGTGCGGCGGAGCCCACGCCGACGCCGTCGGCGAACGGATAACCGTGGCCGAGGTCGTGCGCGTAGGTCTCCCAGAGCCGGTCGATGTTGCAGTGATGGATCCAGAACACGGGGTCTAGCCCGACCGCCTCGAAGATCGACATCGCGGCACCGACGTGCACGTGGACCGACCCGTGCGGGGCGGCGTCGAGCAGTCCCATCTCCCGGGTGGCGCTGTGAAACAGGGCGCTGTTGTCGGGATTCTCCAGGACACCGCCTCCGAACGACACGAGTCCGGAGTCTTCTTGGTTCGCATAGTGTGGTCGGAGCAGCGCTCGGCGCGCATCCGCCCACGCGATGTCGTTGGGTTCCGGATCACCCTGGTTGTCCCGGATGGGGTTGAACAGCGGATTCGGGAAGCTCCCGTCGGCGCGGGGTGCGACGCCTGGGACGGTCACCCCGTCCGGAAGGGTCTCGCCGCGCATGGGCAATGGCAAACCGAGGTTGTGTCGGTCGGCGAACACGTCGTCCGAGTAGTTCCAGTACGGCAGGCCCCAGTCGTCGGCCGGTCCACCGAGATCGGCGATATGTTGTCGCGCAACGGATTCGAACTCCAGAAGGTAGGCACGGTGCCATGGCAGGAAGAACCAGTGGTTGTGGGCGCATTCCTGCCACAACGCACGGTTCCCGCTCACCATGGGCCAGTTCTGTTTCCGGACGAATGTTGCGTGGATCTGTGACTGGTAGCCGAGTCCGCGTGGGTCGTCCCAGTTTCGCGCGATCTGCGCCATGGCGTCGGCGAAGTCGGGTCCGCCGTTGGTCGCCAAGAAGTCCGGGATCTGCGCGAGATAGTCGTCGATGCCGGGGGTGCGGAGTTTCATCTGATGAATTGCCGCGGCATACCACACCAGATCGTCGTGCCAGCCGTTCGTGGCGCCGTCTCGCCACGTGGCATGCCGTATCGCCGTCACGATCCGGGCCCCTCACCGTCGTCGCGCCCGGTGTGTGAATGAATTGCCTTGTCGTGCACTACGACCTCCCGAGGAGGGTGGCGGATACCTGTGAAACCGTCGACGGAGCATGCGAAAATGCCTGCCGAGCAATCATAATCGCTGTGGCAGCGCGGGGTCATCGTTCCGTCGAATTATTCGAGGACTCGCCCGTTGTGCGCTCATCATCCAAGAGCGACAATGGTTTCGCCCGCTCGGCGACCATGACCCACCGACGACGGTCTGCCAGGCGTCAGCTCATCGTCTGTCCGCGGTCGGCGGCGAGCACCTGCTGCATTCGTTGTTCTGCGTCATCGATGAGTGCGATCTGGGAGATGATCTCGCTCGGCGAGGACTCTCCGACGACCTTCTGCAGGAAGGGCGTGTGGTCGAGGAAGAGGTCTCGGGGTGCGCGCAGCGGTGCGGGGCAGTGGTGGAACACCTTCCCGAGCACCCACGCCTGCTGCACCTGGCGTTGGGTGTGCGGTCGACGTGGTTCTTCGAACTCCTGCAACGCTTTCTGCACGGCGGCATGATCTTTGAGGTCGACCCCGGCGAGCTTACGTCCGAGGAAGAAGCCGTCCTCGGTGGCCATCCCCGCGCCGTATGCGGCATACGGTGAGGTGGGATGTGCGGCGTCGCCGACGATGGTGGCCCGGCCCTGCGACCACTGCTTGAGGGGCTTGCGATCCCGCAGCACCCACCGCTGCACGTTCGACGGGTCGGTGGCCGCGATCAATTCGGGCAGCGGGCTGGCGAAACCTCGACCCATCGCGGTTGCCGTGGCGTGCAGGTCGCCGGTGAACTCCGTGTCCGCGTCGTGCGCCCCGAGGACCCACCACTGGAATCCGTCGCGGCCGTTGCTTCGGATCGACGTCCACGAGCCCTGCACGGTGCGGTCATGGGAAACCACGCACAGACCCTTCTCGGCGACGACACTCTCATCGAACGTGAATCCCCCGAAGATGTGCAGGTTGTGTTCCCGTTTGGGCGCATCACCCCACAGCGTTCGCCGCACCAAAGAATCGATGCCGTCGGCGCCGACCACCACGTCGCACTCCAGCATCTCACCGTCGGCCATGTGCAGGCGGACACCCGTCTCATCCTGATCGAGCCGGCTGACCTCACGGTTGGTCTGCAGCACGCCGTCGGGCAGCGCCGCCACCAGGCGGCGGTACAGATCGGGCCGCAGCAGTCCGATGAATCCACCGCCGTAGTCGCGAACGATGTCGTCGGTCAATTCGATCCGCACCCGGGTGCGCCCGGCCGCGGACTTGAACTCCGAGTAGCACGGGGCACCGAGGTCGTCGACATCGACGCCCATCAGCCCGAGCGCCTTGATCGGTGGCGGCCACAAGTTCAGGATGTTGCCCGCCGGCCGGGCCTCCTTATAGCGCTCCAACAAGATGACGTCGTGACCTGCCTGATGGACCGAGAGTGCGGTGGCCATCCCGGCCGGGCCGGCCCCGATGACGACGACCCGCCCGCGAGGGCGTTCCGATGGATGGGTCATGGTGTGTGTCTCCTTCTCTGACAACAAGATCTCGGCCTGACCCGGGGGTCACGGCCGGCGGGTGGATCAGGTGTGGGAATCGACGCCGCCGGGCACCTGATCAGAGGTGTGATGGATGCTCATCACCGGTTCCCCGTCGATCAATTCGGCGACGCGGGTCAGGAATTCCGTGGTGTGTGAATGGTCCATGTGTGCGTCGAGGGCGTCCTGGTTCGCCCACACCTCGACGCTCATCACCAGGTCGGGGTCGGCGATATCGGCGTAGAACCCGTAGGTGTGCACGCCCGGCTCCTGTCGGGTCTCGCGGACGATCGACGCCGCTGCCGCCGCGAACACCGCGCGTTGTTCGGGGCGAATTCTGGCCTGCCCCAATACGATCACCATTCTCGATCTCCATTCACATGATCCGCCGATCGGCGGTGTCGACGATGTCGGTGCCGCACAAACCGGGAATCAAACCGTAGTGTGCGATACGTTTTGGAAGAGTATGTGCGCCGGATCACGCGCTGTCAA
This sequence comes from Gordonia sp. NPDC003424, assembly GCF_053588655.1. NCBI lineage: Bacteria > Bacillati > Actinomycetota > Actinomycetes > Mycobacteriales > Gordoniaceae > Gordonia > Gordonia sp. NPDC003424. The sequence continues at coordinate 51,108 of NZ_JBSFQJ010000023.1, read as the reverse complement.
CCCCCGGGCGTCTGCCGACACCGCGGACGAGTTCTGAGGTGCATGGGGGAGAATGCAGGCAACGCGTCGAGCAGGAGGTGCCAGACGATGGCGGCAGAGTCGGACCTGCCAGCGGATCTCACGATCCGACCCCCGCTGCAGCGACGCAGTCGGGAGGGGTGGGAGCGCATCCTCAATGCCGGCGTGGCACTGCTGGAGGATGAGGGGTACGACGGCTTCACCATCGCCGCCCTGTGCGAGCGGGCCGACGTCCCGCCGCGCGCGCTCTACGCGCGAGCCGACACCAAGGACGCACTGTTTCTTGCGGTCTACGATCACGGCATGGCGCGGCTGCGTGCCGACTACGATCTGCTCACCGGCGCCGCCGACTGGTCATCGATCTCGCCGGAAGATGCTGTGGCACAGATTGTTCAGGGTCTCGTACAGTTCTTCGACCAACATGCTCGGCTACTGCGATCGGTTGTGCTGATCTCGGGAATGCACCCCGAGGTCACCCGCCGGGGCTCGCTCTACAGTCAGGAGCTCAGCGGCATCGTTTGTTCGCTTCTCCGGCAGACGGGTGCCGGATCGAACCAACCCGATCCGGACTTGGCGGTGCGCGCCGCATTCAACGCGATCTTCTCCACCCTGGTCTTCCGCATCGCCTACGGGCCCGACTTCACCACTGTCGGCCTGACCCGTGACGCATTCGTCGACAGCTTGTCAGCGATGGTCGGTGGCTATCTGAAATAGCCGTGGACGCACCCGGCGACACCGGCGAGCGCGCCGCAGAGTCGGTGGCGGCGGACATCCGCTCGGCGGCACACGGTGATGACCGCGTCGGTGTCAGGTGTACTTGACCGTCGTCATCATGCCCACCTCGGCGTGATAGATGTTGTGGCAGTGGAAGGCCCAGTCGCCGGGGTTGTCGGCGTGAAAGTCGGCAACGATTGTCTGCATCGGACGAACCAGAACGGTGTCCTTGCGCAGACCGCCACTCGCGGGCAGCGCCCAGGTGTGCCCGTGGATGTGCATCGGATGCACCATCGCGGTCATGTTGGTCATGCGCATCCGCACCCGCTGGTCGGCGTGAACGGTCATCGGGGTGTCGTCGCCGTACTTCTTGCCGTTGATACCCCACGCGTACGGCGTCATCTGTCCGTTCAGTTGAACGATGAGGGTGCCGTCGGGATTCTTTGCGGGCAGCTGCGCCGCGTCGGCCGCGGCGAGATCAGTCGCCCCCAGCAGCGCCACCGAGTCGAGTTCGGTGGGGTGCATGGTCGCCGAGGGTGCGGTGCCGGCGGCGGTGCGCAGCAGCGCGAGCGCCTGACCGTTCTTGCCCTCGGCGCTGGCGACGAGCGGGAACACCCCGTCGCCGGCGGTGACGATCACGTCGTAGCGTTCGCCCATCGCGATGTAGAGCGATCGGGTCGTGCGCGGCACCACGGGGTAGCCGTCGGAGTGGGTCACCGTCATCTGATGCCCGCCCAGGGCGACCTTGAAGATCGTGTCCGCGCCGGCGTTGATCAGCCGAATCCGGATGCGGCGACCCGGTTTCGACGAGAACGACGTCGGTGCAGTCGGAACGCGACCGTTGATGAGGTAGTACGGGTAGTCGATGTCACCCGCGTCGCCGAGTGCCGAACGCGACGCACCCCCCATCCCGGGCATGGAGCCACCCCCCATGCCATGCATCGAGCCACCTCCCATGCCGCCCATCGAGCCCATACCGCCCATGCCGGAGAGCGTTCCGTTCTGAGCCTTGTAGCCGGTGAGGATGTCGTCGGGGTTCTGTCCGACCCCGTCGGTCCAGTCGTCGAGCACGACAATCCACTCGTCGTCGTAGTCGCCGCGTTCGTTCGGGTCGTCGATGATCAGCGGCGCATACAGACCCCGATCGATCTGCACCCCGACGTGCGGATGGAAGAAATGGGTACCCGCATTCGGTGCGGTGAACTCGTACACGAACGTGTCACCTGAGGCGATCGGATCCTGAGTGACACCGGGAACCCCATCGGCGGCATTGCGCAACTGCACCCCGTGCCAGTGGATCGAGGTGTCGGCCGGCAGCCGGTTGGTCACCGTCGCCCGGATGAAGTCACCCGCATTCGCACGCAGCACCGTACCCGGTACGACATCGCCGTAGGCCCAGGTCCGCGCGGTCACCCCGGAGCCGAGGTCGGCAGTCGTCTCGTGCGCGGTCAGCGATGCCTCGACCACGTGCTGCCCGGCTGCCGGCTTCACCGGGCTCGGCGCCCCAAACGACCCGGATGCGACCGGCGACGTCGAGGAACCACCCGACTTGATCCCGCACGACGCGAGCACCCCCGCTCCGAGCAGCCCGAGCCCACCCACCAGAAAATCCCTGCGGGAAGTCTTGTTCACGTTCACACGCCCTCTCTGCCGAGACGACCGACATATACAGTACCCCCCTAGGGTACTAACCAAACCTGAGCGAAACCCTAAGTGGCAGTGTCGATGACATCACCGATATCTCTCGCCGATCACAACCACCGCGGCGGCGATCCTCCGCCGACGCCACGCGTGTTCACCCCACATACTGCTCAGCGCTCATATGCGTTGACCCGGCTGTCCCATGAAGATCTGATGAAGAAGCCGTCCGGCGACTCGAAACGGACGCGGTTGCGAGACAGGCAGGGGAGCGCATCCGATCTCAGTGCCGGGTGCGGACCGGCTCCGGGGCGGGACGAGTCACCGGTTGCGGTTCGGGTGGCGACGGCAGATGCAGCCGCTTGAGCATCAATGCGTTCACCGCGACGATCAGGCTGGATCCGGACATCGACAGCGCGGCGATTTCGGGGCGCAGCGACAATCCGACGACGGGTGCGAACACGCCGGCGGCGATCGGTAACGCGATGATGTTGTAGCCGACGGCCCACCCGAGATTCTGCCGCACCTTGCGGAGCGTGCCCCGGCCGATGCGCAACGCTATCGGCACGTCGAGAGGATCCGAACGCATCAGCACGAGGTCGGCGGTTTCGATCGCGACGTCGGTGCCGGCACCGATCGCAATGCCCAGATCTGCTTGGGCGAGCGCGGGTGCGTCGTTGACGCCGTCACCGACCATCGCGACCTTCTTCCCGGCACGCTGGAGACCGGCGATCTTGTCGGCCTTCTCACCGGGTTGCACCTCGGCGATGACCGTGTCGATGCCCAACTGCTCGGCGACGCGTCGGGCGGTGGCCTCGTTGTCACCGGACAGCATGACCACCTCCACACCGAGTTCGTGTAGCGTGCGGACCGCGTCGGCGGACGTCTCGCGCACCGCGTCGGCAAGGGCGATGACCCCGACGCCGCGGCCGTCGACTGCCGCCAGGACCGCAGTGCGCCCACTCGAGGCCAACTCGGCGCGGCGATCCATCAACGCACCGAAATCGGCTCCCTCGGTGGTCATCAGCGCCCGATTACCGACGGCGATGTGACGCCCCCGTACCTCCGCGACCGCACCCTGACCCGGGACGGTACGGAAGTTCTTCAGCGGAACCGGGGCGATGTCGCGAACTGCCGAGTAGCGAACGATCGCGGCGGCGAGAGGATGTTCGGATTCAGCTTCGACCGCCGCCACGAGGGTCAGCAACTCGTCCTCTCCGATCCCGTCGAGAACCACATCGGTCACCTCGGGTTCGCCTTTGGTCAGGGTGCCGGTCTTGTCCATCACGACCGTGTCGACGTGGGCGGAGACCTCAAGTGCGTCTGCGTTTTTGAACAGAACCCCCCGTTTCGCGCCCAACCCGGTGCCGACCATGATCGCGGTCGGCGTGGCCAGGCCGAGCGCGTCGGGGCACGTGATGACGACGACGGTGATGGCGTACAACAGAGCCACCTGGACGTCGCCGGTGACCGCCCACCACACGACGAAGGTGCCCAACCCACCGATCAGTGCGACGAGCACCAGCCAGAACGCCGCCCTGTCGGCCAGACGCTGGCCGGGAGCCTTGGAGTTCTGGGCTTCCTGCACGAGCGCGACGATCTGGGCCAACGCGGTATCGGATCCGACCCGGGTCGCGCGCACCCGCAGCGTCCCGGTGGTGTTGATCGACGCCCCGATCACGTCGGACTCCTCGGACTTGGCCACCGGCAGGCTTTCCCCGGTGACCATCGATTCGTCGACCTCGGAGGTGCCGTCCTCGACGATTCCGTCGACCGGGATCTTTGCGCCAGGCCGGATCATCAACAGATCCCCGACCACGACGTCGGCGGTGGGTACCTCTACCGGTTCACCGTCACGTATCACCACCGCCATGGGCGGTGCGAGCTCGAGCAGCGTGCGGATGGCGTCGTTCGCCCCACCCCGGGCGCGCATCTCGAACCAGTGTCCGAGGAGCACGAACGTCGCCAGCATCGAGGCGGCTTCGTAGAACACGTCGCCACCGCCCGTCAGGGTCACCCCGACGCTGTAGAGCCAACCGGTGCCGATCGCCACGGCGACGAGCACCATCATGTCCAGGGTTCGAGCCTTCAGCGCCCGATAGGCACCGTCGAAGAAGATCCACGACGAGTAGAAGACGACCGGAAGACTGAGCAGCAGGGCGAACACGTCGTCGCGGAGCCCGAACGGCGCGGGCACCGTGAACCCCAGCATGTCGCGCCCCATCGGTGACCACAGCATGATCGGGATCGAGAGCGCGAGTGCGACCAGGAATCGGTTGCGCATGTCGCGGACCATCGCATCCATGGACATCCCGGCGTGCCCGCCGTGGCCCATCATCTCTTGCTGGGTGTGCCCGGTGTGCGCATCGGGGCCGGCGTGGTTACCGTGCTGATGGAGCCCATCCTGCTCGCCGTCGCGGGTGGTCGTCGGCACGCCAGTGCCCGGACTCGGTTCGCCCATCGGGTCGCACACATGCTCGGGGACGGAGCGGCCGGCGCAGTGGTAGCCGCACTCGCGCACCCATTCCGCGAGTTGCGATACCGAGGTCCGGTCGGGGTCGTAGGTGATCGTGGCGGTCTGATTCACCGCGTTCGCCGTCACCGCGACCACTCCCGGCCGGCGGCCCAGCACCGATTCGATCGCGGCCGTCGACGTTGCCCAGTGCAGTCCGCCGACCTCCACCACGGTCGTGTTGACCATCTCTGTGTTCCCTTCCTTGTCGACTCCGTGAAGCGCTATCCCCGGCATGGCGGTCACCGCGGCGGGCGAAGTCTCCGACGGCGGGCCCAGAACTCGTCGGCATCGATCTCACCCCGGGCGAAGCGGTCTTCCAGAATCCACAATTGGTCATCGGCCCTGTCCACACGAGAATCTTCGCGGCCGCGCCCCGGACGAAACAACGCTGCGATCCCGAACACCGCCACCACCCAGAACGTGGTCATGGCCAGTAAACATGCCCAGCCAGACACACCTGCCATCAAGCCCGATCCCCACATCGTTTCGGCTCCTCTCATCGATGTCCGTGTCCGAGTCTGGACGTCGGACCCGACGGGAGGGACAGAGTTTTGATGAAGGTTCGCTGAAGAACATGCCGACAGCCACGGTTCTCGCGACGATGGGGACATGCCGTCCGACGCCGATCAGTCCCTTCCCGCCCCGGCCCTTGTCGCCGCGACCGCGCCAACGGGGTTGCGTGCCATGGTGGTCGAAGACGAGGTGCCTCTCGCCACGTTGATGGGCAGCTATCTCGAGCGCAGCGGCTTCGATGTCACGATCGTGCACGACGGAATCGACGCTGTCGACGGCGCACGGCAAGTCGATCCCGACGTGGTCGTGCTGGATCTGGGCCTGCCCCGGCTCGATGGGATAGAGGTGTGTCGACGGCTGCGCACCTTCTCCGACGCCTACGTTGTCATGCTCACCGCCCGCGCGGAGGAGGTCGACACCCTGGTCGGGTTGTCGGTGGGAGCCGACGACTACATGACCAAACCGTTCAGTCCGCGCGAACTCATCGCCCGTATCCAGGCGATGCTGCGTCGACCCCGATCCTCGAGTGACCTCGCCGCATCGGCCGCAGCGCCGAAGCGCCGCGTATTCGGGTCCCTGTCGATCGACCCGGCGGGCCGCGAGGTGTGGGTCGACGAAACCCCGATCGCGTTGACCCGCACCGAATTCGATGTCCTCGCCACGCTGTCCGAGTCTCCGAATGTGGTGTTCAGCAGGGCCCAGTTGATAACGGCGGTGTGGGGACCGAACTGGATCGGCGACGAGCACCTGGTCGATGTGCACGTCGGGCATCTGCGGCGCAAACTCGGCGACGACGCCACTCGCGGAATCTTCGTGCGCACCGTGCGCGGCGTCGGATATCGGATGGGGACGGGGCAGTGACCGCGTCGCCTCCCGCACCGGCACGCATTCGCCGCGGGTCCGGGTTCGGTACCCGCCTGCTGGTGTCGCAGGCAATCGTTGTCGTCGGCGGTGCGGTGAGCGCCTGGCTGGTCGCGGCCGCGGTGGCCCCGAGGTTGTTCCACATGCACCTGCAGCAGGCCGGCATCGCACACACCCAGAGCGAGGCAGCCCACGTCGAGCGGGCGTTCACCTCGGCGATGATCATCTCTCTGGCCATCGCGCTGATCGTTTCGGTGTTGATTGCACTGGCGGTGAGTTGGTACTTCACCCGGCGCGTCCAACGGTCGATCACCGAGGTTGCCGCGTCTGCGTCCGAGATCGCCAGCGGTCAATACGCAGCGCGGCTGACCGGTGTCGGCCTCGGCCGCGAATTCGACCAACTCGCCGAGACCATCAACCAACTCGCCGAGCGACTGGACTCGGTGGAGATCACCCGCCGACGAATGCTTTCCGACCTGGCCCACGAGATGCGCACACCCCTGGCAATACTCGATGCGCACCTCGAAGCCCTCGAGGACGGTCTGCGTCTCCCCGATGCGGAGACCTTCGCGATCCTGCGGTCGAGCACCGCCCGACTCGGTCGGCTCGCCGAGGACATCACGGCCGTCTCACGAGCGCAGGAAGGCCGACTGGCGAACAACCCCGTGCACACCGACACCCGCGCCCTCGTCGAAGCCGCGGTCCGCATCCACGCCGATCGCTATGCGGCGTCTCACGTCGAACTGATCGATGACATCGCCGATGGAGCCCCCGTCACCGTTGACCCGGATCGGATCGGACAGGTCCTGGGGAACCTGCTCGACAATGCTCTTCGCCACACGCCCGCCGGGGGCATCGTCACCGTCGCCTCCACGTGCGGTTCAGATGGATGGGCCGAGATCAGCGTCACCGATACCGGCGAAGGTGTTCCCCCAGAGCATCTGGCGCATCTGTTCGACCGCTTCTACCGCGCCGACACCGCCCGCGGCCGCAGGGAAGGTGGCAGCGGGATCGGGCTGACCATCGCCCGCACGCTCGTCGAAGCCCACGGCGGCACCCTCACCGCGTACAGCGCAGGCCCCGGCGCCGGCGCTCGGTTCACCATGAAGCTGCCAACGACCACTGCGCCGTGAACTCCCGTCCATGCTGGACGACTCGAGTCCCGGCCGGGGTGCGGGATGCCCTGTGCGGCCCCCAACGCTGCGGGCATCATCTCCGAAACATGGGTATTTGACGGCATCCGAGGGCGAGATCCGAAGGCCCTCCTCGGCCGCGCATAGGTTCGATTATTGCTCGAAACCTTCGCGCCGCCAACGCTATTCGGATGCACCCGGCCTAGCGGTATTCCGGATTCTGGAAATCGTAGCGGCACCCCGCATCCCAGCCCGAGCGGATATTGCCGTACGCCGGGACGCCGCCGGCATCTTTCAGCACGCGCGCGAGGTGGATCAGGTTCCACGTCATGAATGTGGTGTTGCGATTGGTGAAATCGTTGTCCGGACCGCCGGAGCCGGGGTCGAGATAGGAGGGGCCGGGGCCGGCCTCACCGATCCAGCCCGCGTCCGCCTGCGGCGGGATCGTGTAGCCGATGTGCTGCAGCGTGTACAGGACGTTCTGCGCGCAGTGCTTGACGCCGTCCTCGTTGCCGGTGATGAGGCACCCACCGACCCGGCCGTAATACAGGTACTGTCCGGCGTCATTGAGTAGATGCGATCCGCCGTAGAGCCGTTCGTGCACCTTCTTCATCACGGAGCTGTTGTCGCCCAACCAGATCGGTCCCGCCAGGACAAGGATTTCCGACGCGAGCACCTTCTCGAAGATCTCCGGCCAGTCGTCGGTCGCTGCGCCGTGTTCGCGCATGTCGGGCCAGACTCCGGTGGCAATGTCGTGGTCGGCGGCCCGCACGACCTCCACGTCGACGCCATTGGCGGCCATGATCCGTGTGCTGATGTCGATCAGACCCTGAGTGTGGCTCAACTCGGGCGACGGCTTCAACGTGCAGTTGATGAACAGGGCCCGCAGATCGCTGTAGTCGGCGGGTGGCTTCGGCTCCGACATACTCCCCATTGTCGCGCTCCGGGGTGCGCGACATGCCGCTTTTGCGGAGACGACCTGCACAAATCGGCCGCCCCCTCGCCAACGGTGCGTCGCAGCGTCGCCGCATAAGCGCCGTCGTGCTCCCGCGCCGGCCAAGAGCCTCGATGGCGGCGGCCGCTTCGACAAATGATGCACTGCGTGAACGGGAACCAAGGTCGCGCTGCCGGTCTGATCGGTACGCTTGGCTGCGCCGCGATCTGCCGACGGCGCGGGGTGAAGGGGTTGTCGTGTCTTCGGAACTCGTCGCGCGCGGGTCGCTCCCATTGATGGCGAGGGTTGCCGGCGGGCTCTTCGTTCTGTACATGGCCGCGTCGGTCCTGGCCAACTGGCTTGCGAATATCGGCCTCGGCGATTCGCAACAGGTGCTCACCGCTTTGACATCCAACCCGTTGGCCTTCCGACTCGGCCTCCTGGTGGCTTTCGTCTCGGGATTCCTCTTCTTGATGACCGCCTGGGCGCTGTACGTGGTGCTCGCTAGGGTGAGCCGCCAGTGGTCGCTGCTGTTCCTGGTGCTCAACGCGGTCGGGGTGGCCGTCCAGTCCGCCAGCCTGCTCGCGCTGGTCGGCGCCCTCGAGTTGGTGGACCCGGTCGGCGGACCACCCGACCTGACCCCCGCGCAGGTGACTGCCCTCGCCCATTGGTCGATCACCGTATACGAGACCGGCTTCGTGGCGGCACAACTCTTCTTCGGTACATGGCTCTTCCCTCTGGGCTACGTGGTCTACCGTTCCGGATTCCTCCCGCGGGTCTTGGGCGTACTGCTGATCCTGGACGGGGTGGCCGAGATGGTGTGGTTCTTTCAGGCCCTTGTGGTCCCGACCCGGCCCGAACTGAGCGTTCCCGGGACCTTCGTCAGCCTGCTCGCCGAGGTCGGCCTCGCGTTGTGGCTCTTGATCATCGGCGCGAAGGTCCCCGACGGGGAAGCGGCCGAAGCCGGAACACCGCCCACCGGGGCGGGCCGCTCGTCGGGATGAACGCCGCCTCCGACTACGACCCGGCCTCCCGCAGACGAGTCCGATGGGCTACGACGGCCGTGCTCACGTTCTCGGGAGCAGCGGCGTTCTGGCTCGCCAACCTGGCGATCTCGCTGACCCCGATCGCCGCTGACTACCGTGCAGCACTGTCGATCTCGTACGTTCCGATGCTGGTGCAAGCCCTCCTGGGTGGCGTGATTCTGGGATCGGCGGTGAGCGTGGCCTTGGTCCGCTTCGCCGGGCGGATACCCGGCCACGGTCGGTTCCAGAAGTCGTTGGTGCTGAGCCTCGCTGCACTTGCCATGGTGACCGTCGTCATCGAGATCCCCGCCAAGTTCCTCGGCGACGTCCCTGACCCGATGCGCTACCTCCTGATCGCCACGGTGTTCAACGCCGTCCGGATCCTCGCTCTGGGGGCCGTCGTCGGCGCCGTGGCGTCCCATCGACCGGCGTGAGCATGGCACGGGGAATGCCGCGACATACGCCTCGACCCGGTCGAACACGGCCGGATGGACCTGCCGCCGAACACCATTCCCGATGTCCCAATCCGTTGGGGACCGTGCACAGCCGGGATCGGCGCGACGATGTCGGACTCCGTCATGGGCTGCGCAGGGCACTCGCCGCTACCGCCCGGAGTCAGCCACACCTCTACGACCGAGGACAGACCGATAGTGGCGTGCGAGGAAGTCGTAGATCACGAACTCTTGCCTGCTGATGGGCATTTGCATGACCCGGTTGATATGCATGTGCATCACGCTCGAGATCCAATCGGCGACGTGGTGGGTGCCCACCGTCCCGGCGAGTTCTTCGCCGACGGCCGTCAGTGCTTCGCCACGCCTGGCCAGAGGGGCCAGAACCGACTCGTCAGGGTCGGTGAGAAGTCCGTCGATGACCTTGCGCTGCTGCCGAAATCGGGTTCCGAGTTCGCGGCGCAGTGCACGGTCGACGCCGAGCAGTGCGGCCATCCGCGTCTGAGCGGCGGCAACGATCTCGTACCGGTGCGCCGTTGCCAATCCCAGATCTGCGAGAAGCCGGTCAACGCCGACGATCGCGAGTTGCCAGCGTGCCATTCCGTGCGACCTCTCCCGGGAGATGAGATCGACAACTGCGTCGCTGTCCGCATAGAACGCGGCCTCGGCAAGGCGCATCCCGGCCGCGCCACGATAGCGTTCGGTCTCACGTTGATACGTGTCGGTCTGAACGCGCCAGATCAACTGATTCTGTTGGTACCGACCGAGTTCGGTGGTCAGCGCGGGCAACACCTCACCGAGTAGGCGAGCACCCTCGCCGTGCATCCGGACTCGCAGATGCCAATCCGGATCGCCATACCTGACATAGAACCACTCATCAACCCGACCGTTCCGCAACTCGTCGGTCACGAATGGTGCAATGGCCTCGCGCAGCACGATGTCAGCGCCTGCCGGCCCGGTATAGAGCTTGAGATAGAGCCACTCGGAGCCGGGGAACATATCTCGCTGAAACGATCGATCCTCGGGTGGCAGATCCGGCTCGCGATGTCGCGGCGTTGCTCGAACCGGCGCCTGAACCGGCGTCCGGTGGAACGGCACGACGATTTCGTGAAGGTAGCGGCCCTCGGGCCCGACGACCGGCGTGCAGGCCGAATCGAGGAACGTCTCGACGAACTGTAGGTGCCCGTGTTTGCGCGCCAGGTGCGCGACGACGTCGATGAAAACGGGGTTGGCCAAGTCAACGGTCAACGCTCTGTCGGCGCCATCGCCCACCGCGACCCAGCGGGGGAGACATCGGGTGCTCCGCAAGGTCTGCATCGCGGAAATCCTTTTCACACCACAGGTTTGATGCACGGCCGCGAGCTCTGCGGCGCTCAGGTTCCACCGGGCGCGGGACAAGATGTAGCGCTCGTAGATCACCCGCGGCACAAACGGCGCGTCATCGAGGGCTCCGAGCGTGAACGACAGATGCGGTCTGACACCACGATATTGGAGTGCACACAGGAACCGGTACATTGCGATATTGCCGGGTCCGTTGAAGTTGTGCGCGGTACTCAGCCGCGGGATGACCTCGCGGCCCAACCGCTCCGAGCGCAGCGTGATCTCGCCCGACCGAACCGACACCCGGAGATCTGACAGCGCGATCTGCCGGTCGGGTGGCGCGCCCGATCGGGCCAGAATCGGTATTTCGTAATCACGCAAGACCGGCCGTGTCAGCACGTTGCCCGTGCGGGGTGTGGGAAGGTGGACGATCTCGGCGAAGATCGCATCGGGCCGGGCACTCTCTTCTTGCCGGAGGTGCTCACGCACCTCCTCGAGAAGGTCGTCGCCGTCGCGGCAGAAGCGCCCCAATAGATTTGCGCCAGAGGGGCCCTCGGCGCCGAACAGACACAGCTGATAGTCACCGCGATTCATTGCCGCGGAGTCCGCGGCCAGCACCGTGATCAACGCGGCACACGAAACGGGGCCGGCAAGGGACTTCGGTGTGGCTCGGTCCAACGCCTCGATCTCGGCGTCGCCGAGTACCATCGTGTGCCGGCCCTCGCGCGCCGCGTCCAGGATCCAGCCCGCCAACAGCCGATCTCGTTGGCCGAAGCCGGTATTGGCGGATTCTCCGGAGGAGCCAAACCGAAGCCCGTTGACGATGGATTCCACGCCGGCGACTTCTCGGGCCAACGGTGAGCCGGGGAATCCGATGCCGCAGTCGGAATCCAGTGCGTCGCAGAGCGGAACCTCACGGTCGCCATAGCGACGAGTGAACTCTGCCGAGAAGAACGCCAATGGGTCATACCTGGCGGCATCACCGACGCGCTCCAGCACGTCGACGCCTCGACGGATGGCTGCGAGAACCTCGCCACTGAGCCGCGCATTCGCCGGTTTGTGAAGGTCACAACGGATCAGCGGATCATCCGAGGTCGGCGTGAACGGCAACGATGACAATTCGTCCGTGATGGCCCTGATGTGATCGGCACAGCGGCCCGGCGGCGCATGATCGAGGTCCAGCAGGTGGCGCTGTACCGAGCGTAGCGGCGACAGGATTTCGGTGGGCGCGCCCGCGTCGGTCAACGTGTCCACAAGCGAATCAACCGGATTCGGTCCGGTGACGGACGGCGCCACCGACCGCACCAGGACCTCCTCCGCAATCAGCTCCGTCACGTACTCCTGTATCTCGGCGTCGTCGTACGTGTTGTCGAGCTCCCGCAGTCGTGAGGCCAAGTCGGACAGGGTGACACCGCCGCGCGAGTATGTCAGAACCTCCGACAGTGCAACATCCGGTACAAGTGTCACCCGGTCGATTGCGCCTCTCCGTGTCCGCAGATACCGCCATCGCCCTCGAGCGAAGTACAACGAATCATTGGGAGCGACAGTCAGCTTCGGCGCGCTGGATGGATCTGATGCCAGAGCAGCACCCAGTTCCCCGAGGTATCCGCAGTCCAGACTCGACCTGCGCCGATAGGACTCCGCCGGTGAGAGCTGTAGGTCGTTGTCGGTCATGATCGAGCCGAGTGACCAACCGGCAAAGAGCCCGAACGGGGTTGCCCGCGTGGTCATCCGCGAGGCATACGACAGCAAGGACACATCCACCCGCTCGGTCGGTGCGCTGAGCCATCTGTCAAACGCGCGGGAAAGCGATGGGGAAGCGAGATGCAGTGCTTCCGCGACGTCGCTGCGACGAAAGAGGGCAGCGAGGAATTGCCGCGTTCGCGCGCGGTCGCGCTCGACCGCGTGCTCGTCGATGTGGTCGTCGTTGCACTCGATTGCGCACCCGAGGGACAGCAGGGTCTGCACCGGCAGCAGGGGCGTGCGCAGGACGAAGAAGTCGTTCATCGTCGACGCGAGAAGTTTTGGACTGCCGTGGCTTTCGCCAATCGCAGCAGATGTGGCCACAAGGCGGCGACGGCGAGTCCGTGCTGCCATGGCCGCTGCCAGAACACGTTGACATTGACCGCCCATCCAGACGCCACGGTCACCTGGTGATACCAACCCGCCGGAATGTAGAGGCACTCTCCGGGCGCCAACGTGCATTCCCATCTCGTGGCCCGACGTGCGCGGGGATAGGCGGCGAAATCTGGTGCGCTCGGGTCGAAATGACAATGTGTACGGCCATCGATCCGGTACAACAGACTCGTTTGGTCGGGCGGGTACAGCGAAAAGTGTTTGCGACCGATGACCTGGAAGTTCCCGTTCGGCGCAAGATCGCAGTGCAGCCCCGACGACGTGCCGATCACCCCGCACCAGAGGTTCACGGACCGAACTGCGGTATGCAGCCACTGAGGAACTCGCACGTCGTCCGCCAGCGCCGGGGAAACCGCGGGCAGCTGGCCGTTGAGGTAATACGACGATTGCAGTGCCAGTTGACGCACGACGTCGTTGACCTGCTTGATGTCGGCGTCGCCGGGTCGGCCGATCTCGGGAAACCGACCGGACACCTCGGCGTCGATCTCCAGGACCCATTGGAGGTACTCGGCGAACGTGATCCAACCACTCGCGCTCGGCCTCTGGAACATGTTGACCGGCGGGCCGGTGGCCTCACGCACCAGCACATCGCGATCGCCGGCCACGTCGGTGAGATATCGCGGATCCCAGCGCGTCGTGGCCGGCCAGTCACGGCCCGCGTCGGTGATCACGCATGGCTCGCCATGCCACGCATGCACTCGAAAGTTGTCCGCGTGCCGACGCGGCACCCCAATCGCGACCGACGGCGGATCAGCCGAGATCGCTTGTGCCATCATGTATGTCGATGTGAACCTGAATGCGCACGTCGTCGATCTCGATGAACGCGGGATCGGGCTCCGACGTGGGCGTTCGATCCCCGGCGCACGTCCACAGGCTTACGTCCTGCAGGTTGAACAGATCGTCGCGAAGGTGGTCGATGGTCTCGCGGCGAAGCTTCAACGTTCTCCGAACGGGCCTCGGGTCCGTCGGATCAGCGGGGTGGTTGCCGTCGCTCATATGATCACTCCTCTTGTCGGTTCATCAGGGCGACGCCGATGTGGAGTCGGTTCTGCGGACGATCCCGACATGTCCGCAGCGCCTTCAGATCGGCCAGGTCTCATGGTGATCCGACGCCGGACCCTGATCACGCGTAGCTCACTACCCGACTCAGCATGATGTTCGCGAAGGTCCCGCAGGTAGGCGACCTCATGTCCGTCGGCTTCGGCGCTGCTGACAGTGATCCGACTCGCCGCCGATCAATACGACGGGTTGGCCAGCATCTCGACCAAATCACGATAGGTGTTCGCGCCGAACACCATTCGCTGCGGTCCGCCGTACAGAGACCGTCGATACTCGAGAAACTCCGGACCTTCCTTGCCCCAATACCCACCCCAGTGGCCGTTTTCGTCGAAGGAGCCGAAGCCGTCGAGGCTCGCGAAGATGTCGAATGTATACGTGGCAGTCACGGTGCCTCTCTCATCGCAGCCATCTCCGTTGCACAGAGACAGACCAAGGACTCCCCGAGAACCGATCGCGTAATCCGGAACGGATGTCCCGGAGGGCACCGACGTCCGACTGAAGACCATGGCAAGGTGGAGTCCGACCCACCGGATGCTCAGACGGGAGACTTCAATGACCCATAGCGACGGATGGCCCGCCGAATGGTCCCCCAGAGCACGCACCATCGCATCGGCAACCGACCGAGGCATCCGGGCCGCGGGTGCTCAAGACCTCGACGGATTCACCGAGTCTGTCGAACAACTCGAGAAGGACAGCGATACTGCTCGTGACGTTCACGCTCACCTGATCCGTGAACTCCTCGAAATGTCGTACCAGGACGGGTTGAGCAGTGACGATGTGTCCGAGGTGCTGACCCGCACCGTTGCCGGCGCACGATTCTGGCAGGCGCCGGTCACTGCCTCGGCTGTGGCGGCGGTACTCACCGGAGCACTGGGTGTTGGTCTCGAAAACCAGGATTCGGTCCAGGGCCCGACTGAGTACGAGATCATCGGTGCCGCAATACTTATCGCCGCTGATCTGACGACCAGCATAAGCGTCGAGCCTGCGCCGCATGTGCTGCACGCCGTCGACGAGATCCGTCGCGCGCAAACAGTGGAGATGCCTTGACGGGTTCTCGCTGCTGCCCACCTCGACCGCGTGATCGACACACAACAGTGAGGTTGTGCCCTGTGGAGGGTGATCACGCCTGCGGCTCGGTTGTTGCGCGGGTCGCCGTCGGCCATCGCGGGTCGTGCGGGTGCGCCATTTCTCTTAACCACGCAAACCTTGCGTGACTTTCTTCCGGAGGCGGAGGAAACTCGTCAACGTCATGGACCGACGCGCGCAGGTCCCATCCGAATGTCGTGCCGCGTATTCCCATCAGTGACATCGAGGCGATTACAGTGACGTTTCGTCAATTCCTGACCGGCGCTTTGATCGGTATCATGTTGCCCGCCATGGTTTTCGCATCGGCGGGTGCCGCCAACGCCGCACCGGTACCCGATCCGCGCAATGACCCGTTCTACGCCCAACCGACATCGTTCGCCGGGCGCACTCATGGGCAGATCTTGAGCAGTCGCGCGGTCGAAATCGGTGTCGCCGGCATCGGATTGCCGATCACGGCCTACCAGATCAAGTACGTCAGCACCGACACCACGGGTAAACCTCAAGCCAACGTTGCCACGGTGTTCAAACCGCTGTCCTCGAACGGGTCGCCGAAACTGGTGTCCTACCAACCGGCGATCGACAGCCTGTCGTATCGGTGTGATCCGTCGTATCAGTTGCGCGCCGGGACCAATCTCGAGCTACCACTGATCGCGGTCCTGCTCAATCGAGGATGGACGGTCGTGGTACCTGACTTCCTCGGGCCCGACCACCAATGGGGCGCAGGGTCCGTCGAGGGCCACGGCGTCCTGGACGGGATCCGCGCAGCAGAGAGTTTCGCCCCGGCCGGACTCGACGGTCCGACAACACCGGTGGCGCTGACCGGTTACTCCGGCGGCGCCCATGGCACCGAGTTTGCCAACGAACTCGCTCCGACCTACACACCGGAGCTCAACATCGTCGGCGCCTCCATCGGCGGGTTGCCCGCCGACATGTACCGTGTCATGCGCGGCGCCGACGGAGGAGTCTTCTCCGGGGTCGTATTCGCCGGCCTGCTCGGACTCAACCGCGCCTACCCGACGATGGGCATCGACAAGATGCTCAACGCCCAAGGCCAAGAGCTCCGCAAGAATATCGCCGATATGTGCATTCTCGAATACACCGCCGCCTACCCTTTCAGGACGATCCGGTCCCAGACCATCAACGGCATCGACCCCCTCACGACGCCGGCCGTTCGAACCGTCCTGGCCGAGAACAGGGCCGGCGCCCTGGGTACCCCCAGAGCTCCGAGTTACTACTACAACGCCGGCTCCGACGAGCTCGCGGTGCCGTCCGACGTCGACAAACTCGTGGCACGATACTGCGCCAAAGGTCTGAAGGTGCAATCATCACCGAACCAGGGGAGCACGCCTCAGTGGCTTTCACTGCCTATCCGGGTGCCGTCAACTGGATCGCCGACCGCTTCGCGGGCGTTCCCGCCCCGAGCACCTGCTAGCGGTGTCCTCGCGGACGACTCGCCCGCGATGAATACTCGAACTGTGCACCGAGCGGACCGTGTGGTCGGCGGACCCGGAAGATCGCCCGGATCGAGGCTCTGATTGCTCGCGCCGATGAGGGACGCGTGGGCACCGCGTTCGTCGTCGGCGTTGCCGGAATCGGCAAGTCGGCGGTGGTGTCGGCCGCGCTGCCGAGGCCGGTCAACTTCGGCAGGGGCATTCCCGAGCCGGTGCCGGGTGTCGGGATTCTGGTGGAGATCGCACGGGACCTGGTGCGCCGGGAAGCGGATCCGCAGCGGCGGTCGCTGCGGCTGCATCGACACGCGCTTGCGGCGCTGCGCAATATACCATGAGTGGTATATTGCCTGCTGTGGATGGCGCCGAGCTCAGCAGACGACGACAACAGGCCGGCATGACGCAGTCGCAGTTGGCTGATGCGTGTGGGATCGCGCAGCCTCATATCTCCGCCTACGAAAGCGGCAAACGCACGATCACCCCAGAAGTTGCCATTCGCGTCGAGGCGGCCACCAGGCTGCAGCCCTCTGTTCTCCTCGACCTGTATCGCGGAGAAATTCGCGAACTGGTAGCCGCCCACCGAGGATCGAACATAAGGGTGTTCGGTAGCGCCGCAACGGGTCTCGACACGGTCGGCAGTGACCTCGATCTGCTGATCACATTCCTCCCGGACACACACCTGGGTGAGGTGGGCGTCTTGATCTCCGAACTCCGGGACCTGCTCGGCATCGAGGTTGATGTCGTCAGCGAGGGGGCGCTCACCGATGATCGCTTCTCCCGGCGCGTGCTCACCACCGCAGTCCCGCTGTGATGTCCGAGGACAGCCGTGCTGCGCTCCGCCGACAGTATGGGGACCGGGTGCTCGATCGCCTCGACGACCTCGTCGAGTACTGCGGTGAGGCCCAGCAATTGGTCGACGACGGAAAGCCGGTTCTGCTCACGCAATGGCGCCAGCAGCGTGCTGCCGAGGCTGTAGTCGGGCGTATCGGCGAAGCGGCCAGCCACCTCCCGGCGGAGTTCCGGACCGCCTACCCCGGACAACCTTGGGATCTCGTCATCGGAATCCGCATAGTCGTCGACGACAGATACCGAAGCCTCGACTACCACCAGGTCTGGACGGCGCTGGAAGCGGCCACCCCTCTGCGCCGCTATATCGAAGTCGACATCCTCGGAACTCGTCACGGGGTTTGAGAGCAGCGAGTGTCATGCTGCCAGGGGATTGGCGAGATCGGGGCGGAAATGTCCAGTGCGTCGGGCGCCTCACTCCTAGGCCTTGTGTGCCGATCACCGTACGTTCGACAAAGCAGGGTGCGAGTGTCCGCGAAGGGCACGAGTGTCTACGCCGCGCGGTGGCCGGTCAACTCCTGCAGACGTTTTCATGAAGGGCATCGAACATGGATCAGCTCGCGACCCTGACCGTACACACCGGAAAGGCGATGCACTGATGACCACAGAAACAACGACACCTCCGCAAGCCCTGGGCGACGTCCTGATCGCCGATTTCGCTCGAGTTCTCGCGGGTCCGTACGCGACGATGCTGTTGGCGGACTTCGGCGCCGACGTCGTCAAGGTCGAGCGTGCCGGCACCGGAGACGACACCCGGCAGTGGGGTCCGCCGTGGTCAGGGGATGAGGCAACGTACTTCCAGGCGGTGAATCGCAACAAGCGCTCCGTCGCATGGGATCTGCGCAACCCTGACCACCTCGAGCAGGCCCGGGACCTGGTCGCGCGCGCGGATATCGTCATCGAAAACTTCGTACCGGGCGCGATGTCGCGACTCGGCCTCGGCCACGACCAAGTGCGCGAACTCAATCCGGACGTCATCTACTGCTCGGTCACCGGATTCTGCGGCGACAGCACCCTGCCCGGCTACGACATGGTCATTCAGGCCGCAGGCGGATTGATGAGCATCACCGGACCGGGCCCGGGCGAACCCGTCAAGGTGGGCGTCGCCCTGGTCGACGTCATCACCGGTCTGCACGCGACCGTCGGCATACTCGCCGCACTGCGACATCGCGATCGAACGGGCGAAGGTCAGCGCGTCGAGGTGAATCTGCTCTCCTCGTTGTTGTCGGCGCTGGCGAACCAGGCGTCGGCATATGTCGGTGCCGGTGTGGTCTCGCAAGCACTCGGCAACCAGCATCCGAGCATCGCGCCGTACGAGGTTCTCGAGACCGGTGATCGTCCACTGGCTCTCGCGGTGGGCAACGATCGGCAGTTCGCGGCGTTGGTCACCGAACTCGGCCTCGCCGAACTCGCGACCGACGAGCGTTTCACGAATAACGCACGGCGAGTAGCCAATCGCACGGAACTCGCCGCACGGCTGACCGGGGCGCTGAAGACCAACAGCGCGGACGTCTGGTTCAAGACCCTGTCCTCGGCCGGGGTGCCGTGCGGGCCCATCAACAACATCGAAGAGGCGATGGACCTGGCGACGAGTCTCGGACTCGAGCCCATCGTCGAGATCGACGATCCGCGGCGGCCGACCCCAAACAGACAGGTGGCCAACCCGATTCGACTGAGTGCGACACCCGCCACGTATCGCACGGCACCGCCGAGACTGGGTGAGCGCTGACCCGCCCCAGCGCGCGCCGTTCCGACGACCGTATGCCTCGCCCCCGAACAGAAAGTCACATCTGACATGAATACCCACCCGGCCTTGCCCAACGACCTCCCGACCGGACTGTGGATCGACGGAGTGTCGACCCCTGCCGCGAACGGCCGCACCTTCGAGGTGCGCGACCCGTCGACCGGTGACGTCCTGACGCAGATCTCCGACGCCGGGCCCGACGATGCGAAACGGGCGCTCGAGTCGGTCACGAAGGCGCAGACCGAATGGGGGAAGACCTCGCCGCGTCAACGCTCGGACATCCTGCGCAACGCCTGGCAGGGCATCCTCGACCGGTCCGACGACTTCGCCGATCTGATGACGCTGGAAATGGGCAAGACCCTCGTCGAGTCGCGCGGGGAGGTCGCCAATGGTGCGGAGTTCTTCCGCTGGTTCAGTGAGGAGGCGGTACGCGTCCAGGGTCGGTACACGACCGCACCCGCTGGGAACGGCCGGATTCTCGTCAGCAAGGCGCCCGTCGGTCCCACCCTGGCGATCACACCGTGGAACTTTCCGCTCGCCATGGGAACCCGCAAGATCGGTCCCGCTCTCGCCGCCGGATGCACCGTCATCTCCAAACCCGCCGAGGACACCCCGCTCACCATGCTGCTGCTCGCCCAGGTCCTTGCCGACGCGGGACTGCCGGCGGGAGTGTTCTCGGTGCTACCCGCGCTGGATGCGGCCGCGGTGACCCGACCGCTCTTCGACGACACCCGGTTGCGCAAGGTCACCTTCACCGGGTCCACCGGCGTGGGCAAGCTGCTGATCGAACAATCCGCCAAGAATGTGCTCCGGACCTCGATGGAACTCGGCGGGAACGCGCCGTTCGTGGTGTTCGACGACGCCGACATCGACCTGGCCGTCGACGGTGCGCTCGCCTCGAAGATGCGCAATGCGGGCCAAACCTGCATCTGCGCCAATCGGATCTACGTGGCCAACTCGATCCGCGACGAGTTCACCACCAAACTCACCGAGCGCATAGCGGCGCTGAAGGTCGGTCCGGCGGATGAGCAGGGCGTCGAGATCGGCCCCCTGGTCAACGAGAAGCAACGTCGACGCGTCGTGGAGCTCGTGGACGATGCGGTCAAGGCGGGCGCGCAGGTCCGTACGGGGGGAGCGGCGATCGACGGGCCCGGTCACTTCTTCCAGCCCACACTGCTTGAAGACGTTCCGACAGACGCGCGAATCACTCGCGAGGAGATCTTCGGTCCGGTCGCCGTCGTCGTCGGATTCGACACCGACGACGAAGCCGTCGACGTTGCCAACAGTACCGAATACGGTCTCGCCGCATACATTTACACGACCAGTGTGGAGCGCGCCTTCGCCGTCTCCGAGCGACTCGAGAGCGGCATGGTCGGCGTGAACCGTGCGATGATCTCCGACGTCGCAGCGCCGTTCGGCGGTGTCAAACAATCCGGACTCGGGCGTGAAGGCGGAGTCGAGGGCATCGAGGAGTACCTCGAGACCAAGTACCTCGCGTTTCCGTGATCACGCTGCCACCACAGCGGTATTCGGATCCGGTCCACTCAGCCGTCGTCGACTGAGCTCAACGCGCCCGGGTCGGAAACGCTACGGCGTCCCGTATTCGCGCGGCGTGACACCCGTTTCCTGCCGAAACACGCGACTGAAATAGGCCGAGTCGGCGAACCCGCAGGAGCCGGCGATGGATGCCACCGACCGGCCGGTGCTCGATCGCCGTGTGAGTTGCTTGCGCGCCTCGGCGATCCGTCGAGATCGGATGATCCCGGACAGTGTTTCGCCGTGGTCGGCGAACACCTTCTGCAGGTACCGCTCCGAGACGCTGACGGCCTGCGCAACCTGATGCGCGTTGAACTCAGGATCGCGAAATCTCTCCTCCACCACCATGATTGCGCGCTGACGATGAGCCGACCGCACGGAGCTGTCGGTGGACGTCAGGTCGGCGTTCGTCATCATCAGGGCCAGCAGATCCAGCAGCTGATCTTGAACCGACTGCGCGACGGCCGGCGCAAACCGATCACCGGTTGTCGACAACGTGCGGGCGAACGCCAGCACCAACCGGGTGATGGGACTCGTGGAGTCGTCGAACCGGACCGCGGACATGCTGTCGGCCGACGAGACACGTTCCCGGACAAGGGCAGCCGGGATCCGCAGGGTTTGCAGGTCGGTGTGCTCGGGCTGATCGTACGAGTAGGGGGTGGCCGTGCCGATGAAGGCGATCGAGTTCGTGTCGGTGTGTGCGTCCCGTCCGTGCTGACTGAGCACGATCGGATTGGCTGACGCGTCGGCGAGCAGCATGAAGGTCATGTACTCGTCGCCGTCGAATCCGGTATGTGTCGCTTCCCGGTGTATGTGCATCGGGTCCGCGCGCAGCGAGCCAACTCGGATGTCTCCCAGTTCGTAAGTCTCCAGCCGAGCGCGCCCGAATCCGTCGGGAATGTCTGCTTGCAAGGCGTAGTAGTGCGTACTGAGAACATCGGTCCACACCGCGGCCCGGCGGTGCGACTCAACGGTCTGAAGGTCGATGTCCACCGCGGTCGCACGCTGGTCCGTGTCGACGTCCATGAGTACCTCCTGTGCTCGCGGGATCGTCGGGGGACGCATGTGCGACGACGCGTTGAATGGCGGCGAGCAGTCATTCCAGTCCTCCAGGATACGACGACGGTGCGCGCGTGCAGGCTGAGTTCTGGTTTTTTACCTCGCCGAAATGCGGCTGCGACCAGCAGTGAACATGTCCGCCGCGGGTGACGGACGGGGCGGATTTGTCCAAGGTTTGGGGCGCCAGGAGCCTACGCCGTGGGCGCTGAGGCTCGTAGCGTTCCATGCACCAGATCACATCGGAGTGTGGCACAGACCACAGGGTCTGTTCTGGATCTCACCGCGGTCGCCGCGCCGGCTACCCCCAGGTAGCACCGGTTCCGGCGGCTGTTCCGACCAATACGCAACATGGAGTAAGGCATGACGTATCGCATCTCAGTAGATACCGGCGGCACATTCACCGACGTCATCGTGCGCGGCGACGATGGCAGCCTGACCATCGGTAAGGCGCTGACCGCGCATCAGCGCACCTTCATCGGCATCAGGGAGGCGATCGAGTCGGCGGCTGTGCAGCTCGGCCTGTCGTTCGACGAGCTTCTGGATGACACGACGATGTTCATCTACGGCACCACCCGCGCCACCAACGCGATCGTGACCAAGCGGATCGCCAAGACGGCGTTCGTCACCACCGCGGGCTTCCCCGACACCCTGCTCCTCCGTGAGGGCGGCAAGTTCGATCCCCACGACTTCACGCAGGACTACCCCGATCCGTACATCCCTCGCCGGGACACCTTCGAGATCGACGAGCGCATCCTCGCCGACGGTTCGGTCAGCGTGGCGTTCGACGAGGCGCAGGCGCGCCGCGTGATCGAGCAGATCGGCGAGCGTGGCTTCGAGGCGGTTTCGGTCTGCTTCCTGTGGTCGGTGGCCAACCCGGACCACGAGGCGCGGTTCGGCGCGCTCCTCGGCGAGCTGCTCCCCGATGTCCCATTCACCCTTTCCCACAAGCTCATCCCGGTGGTACGTGAGTATCGACGCGCTTCTGCGACGTCCATCGACGCATCGCTCAAACCGCTCATGCAGGAACACCTGCTGGGCCTGCAAGAAGACCTGCGGGAGGCCGGATTCACCGGCCGCATTCTCATCAGCACCTCCGAGGGCGGCTGCAACGAGGTCGAGGCGCTCGTCGACAAACCGATCTACACCGTGGGATCGGGGCCGGCGATGGCACCCATCGCCGCCCGTACGTTCTCCAACCTGGAAGGTCTCGGCGACGACGTCATCATCTGCGACACCGGCGGCACCACCTTCGACGTCGGGCTGGTTCGCGGCGGGCGCCTGGTCTACTCCCGCGACACCTGGTTGGGCCAGAAGTATCTCGGTGACCTCCTGGGGATCTCGGCGGTGGACATGCGGTCGATCGGCGCCGGTGGCGGTTCCATCGCGTGGATCGACGACGGCGGGTTGCTCCACGTCGGGCCGCAATCGGCAGGCTCCGAGCCGGGCCCGGCGTGCTACGGCCGGGGCGGAGACCACGCGACCGTGTCCGATGCCGCCGTCGTGCTCGGTTATTTCAATCCGGACAACTTCCTCGGCGGGCGCATGCAGCTCGATGTCGCCGCCGCCCGACGCGTCGTCGGCGCGATCGCCGACCGGATCGGGCTGACGAACGAGGAGACCGCGTTCCGGATCATGAGCCTCGCTTCGGATCTCATGATGCGTGCCGTCGCCGACATCACCATCAAGGAAGGCTTCAACCCGCGCGAGAGCACGCTGGTCGCCGGTGGCGGTGCAGCCGGCATCAACATCATGACCATCGCGAAAGAGCTGGGCTGTGAACGCGTCATCCTGCCGAAGGTCGCCTCCGCACTGTCGGCGGCCGGTATGCAGTACGCGAACATCGTCGCCGAGAAGGCGGCCAGCCTCGTCGTCGACACCAAGTCGTTCGACGCCGCGGGCGTCAATGCGCTGCTGGAACGCCTGGAAACCGAGCTGATGGAGTTCCAGTCTCAACTCCATGGCGAGCACAGTGGTTGGGTCATCGAGCTCGTCGCCGAAGCCCGCTACGAAGGGCAGGTGTGGGAGCTCGACACACCGTTGCCGGTGCGGCGCTTCGACTCCGACAGCGATCGGCTGGCACTCGTCGAGGCCTTCCATCAGGTTCACGACCGCGTGTTCGCGGTTCGGGACGAGGGTGGCACCGTCGAGATCGTCAATTGGAAGGCACGGTTGGTCGTCGATCTCGCCGAGCAGCCCAAGCCGTCCGATCAGACCGTCAAGCCCAAGACCGGAATCGCGAGTGTCGAGCGCGACTGCTACTTCGGCGCGGCGACACCGGTCACGACCGCGGTCTTCCGATCCGACGACATCGAACCCGGACTCATCGTCGCGGGCCCGGCAATCATCGAGGAACCCACGACGACCGTGGTCGTCTATCCCGGCATGTCCGCCGAGGTCAGTGCCGAGGGCAACTACCTCCTCCGCCTCTCCTGACGCACAAAGGAATTCACTCATGACCATCACAACAGAGCCCAAGGCCGACTTCGATCCGTACGTCACCGCGATCATCGCCAACCGCATCGACGGCATCGTCCGCGAGATGACCTACACCCTCCTGCGCGCAGCCCGTTCCGCGGTGATCAGCAGTGCCCGCGACTTCTCCTGCTCGATCGTCACTGCGGACAACGAATTGCTCGCATCCGCTGAGGGTTTGCCGATCCACATCTTCGGCAGCCACATGCAGTCCAAGGCGATGACCGACTTCCACGGCGACGACATCCGGGAAGGTGACGCGTATCTGCACAACGACCCGTATACGGGTGGCACGCACGCCGCCGACCACACCGTCCTCGTGCCGGTGTTCTTCGAGGGCGAGCACCTGTTCACCACCGTCGCCAAGGCGCACCAGGCCGACACCGGGAACTCGGTGCCGAGCACGTACGTGCCCGGTGCGCGCGACCAGTACGAGGAAGGGGCCCTGATCTTTCCGGCCGTGCGCCTACAGCGCGACTACGAGATCTCCGACGACATCGTGCGCATGTGCCGGGCACGAATCCGCGTACCGGGTCAGTTCTACGGCGACCTGCTGGCCGGAATCGGCAGCGCCCGGGTGGGGGAGCGGCGTCTCAAGGAACTGTGCGACAAATACGGCAAGGATCAGATCAAGGCATTCATCCGAGGATGGCTCGACTACTCCGAAGAACGCATGATCCAGACGATCAAGCGACTGCCGAAGGCCACCCTGACCAGCTCGGGTGCGCACGATCCGGTGGAGGGTCTGCCCGACGGCATCCCGGTGACCGCGACCATCCGGATCGATCCCGACGAAGCGATGATCGAACTGGACATGACCGAGAACGTCGACAACGTGCCGTGCGGACTGAACCAGAGCGAATCCACTGCGACCGCATCGAGTTTGGCCGGCGTCTTCAACTCCATCGACGCCTCGGTGCCCTGCAACTCCGGATCGTTCCGGCGGGTGCACGTGAAGTTGCGCGACGGTGCCGTGGTGGGCCGACCGAAGTTCCCGCACAGCTGCTCGGTATCCACGACCAACGTGTCCGACCGCGTCGTCAACGTCGTGCAGTCCGCATTCGCCGGACTCGGTGACGGCTGGGGTCTCGCCGAGGGTGGCCTCGGGATGGGTGCCGGCATGGCGGTCTGTTCCGGCGACGACGAGAACAACTCCGAGGGCGCCTACGTCAACCAGCTCATCATCGGCACGGCCGGTGGACCCGGAGGTCCGGTCGCCGACGGATGGCCGACCTACGCCCTGCCGGTGGTCGCCGGACTCATGTATCGGGATTCGGTGGAGATCGACGAACTCAAGCACCCGATGGAATTCCGTTATCTCCGAATGGTTCCCGGAACGGCCGGGGCAGGCGAGTACCGAAGTGCGCCCGCGATGGAACTGTCCTACGGCCCGCTGGGCTCGCCAATGGAGGTTCTCTGGCCGTGCGACGGAACCATCAACGCCCCCAAGGGGGTTCGCGGCGGGCACGACGGGTCGCTCGCGAATCACCACAAGGTGGCCGCCGACGGTTCGACATCCCCGCTTCCGGGTATCGCCGCGGTGACCCTCACCAAGGGTGAGTTCGTACATGGTGTTTCGGCGACCGGTGGCGGTTACGGCGACCCGCTCGAGCGGGATCCGCGGCGGACGCTGAACGACGTGGTCGAGGGCTACGAAACACTCGAACGTGCTCGTGATGTGTACGGCGTCATCCTGACCGGAAACGCCGTCGACGGCACCCTGGCAGTCGACGTCGACGCAACGGCCACACAGCGTGTCACATTGCGTGCCAACACAGTTCAATAACGCAGCAGAGCAACCCATTCCACAGAAAGCATCACTCATGTCGCAACATGATGGGGTCGACGTCTCGATCGACCCGACGGGAAAGACCCACCCTGGTGGACACATTCGAGTCGGCCGACTGTCGCTGACGATGGCGTTCTGGGCCCTGACATCCGCAATGTTCTGGTTGTACATCGCGGTCGCCTCGAACGCCGCGGTCGGCACGGTGAACACTCTCATCGGTATGGTGCTGAGCATCGCCACGTACGGCGCGTTGAGTACGGTGTTGTCCCGCCACGCAATTCGGACCGGACACACCATAAGCTTCTTCTCCGGGCGCATCTTCGGCTCGGCCGGCGCCGGTCTGGCCACCCTCCTGCTGGCGGCGACCGCGATCTACTATGCAGTCTTCGAAGGATCGATCATCGCGGTTGCGTTGCAGCAGTACTTCGGCGGCACCATCAAACTCTGGTATCTCGCAGTGGCGCTGTACATCCTGCCGCTGGTGATCGGTGGAGTGCAGAACTGGATGGATCGCCTCAACGGATTCCTGCTCCCGCTCTACGTGGTCGGCCTCGTCGCGCTCGTCGCGGCGGCCACCGTCAAGCAGGGATACCCGACCGACTGGCTCGCGCACAGCGTTCCCTCCGCCACATTGCCGGGCTGGGTCAGTTCGTATCTGATCTACATGGGCGTGTGGGTGATGATGATGTACGTGTTCGAGTTCGCACGGCTCGGCAAGGTCCGCGACGCAAAGTTCCTCTCGAACACCACCTTCGGTTGGCCGTTCTTCGCCATCACGATCGGCATCAACGGCCTGGTCGGGATCTACCTCGTGTCCGCCTGGGGCCTGGGTGAGGCGACCGAGACCGGGGTGGTCTCCGCCGTCATCAAGTCGTTGGGATTCGTCGGCGTTCTCCTGGTCATCATCTCGCAAACCCGCATCAACAGCGCGAATTACTATGTGGCGTCGATGAATATCCAAGACCTGGCGACGACGGTGCTTCGGCGTCCCACGCCGCGACTGATCTGGGTGCTGGTCACCGGTGCGATCATCTACCTCCTGATGCTGACCAACGTGCTGAGCTACCTGCTCACCGCACTCGCGTGGCAGGGTGTGTTCATCTGCTCGTGGGTGACCATCGCCGTGCTCTATGTTCTCCTCTCCGCGAGGAGGGACTTGGCTGCGGCCGGTGGTGCGGGAAGCAAGGTGCAGGCGCGCGGCCTGGCAATCCTGGCATGGGCGATCTCGTCGGGTGTCGGCATCCTGCTCACCGAACAGAGTTGGTCGCCGACGGTGGCGGCGCTCGCACCCGCCATCACGGTCGCGCTCGCGGCGGCGCTCTACATTCCCTCGCAACTGATGTCGGCGAAATCGACATCCGACGACGTCCGAGAGGCGGCGCAGCCCGCCTGACGTCCACTGGGACAGAGAGTCATCGCCGAGGATAGGAGTAAGAAATGTCGACCACTGCCTCGCAGGACACCGCGTCCTCGCCCGCTGTCGCGTCCGACGCAGAGCGGCCCGACGCAGGGCAGACGGTGCTGGTGACGGATGTCGGCGACGGAGTTCGTCTCATCACCATCAATCGTCCAAGCCGGCTGAATGCACTCAGCCATCCGACGTATCTGGTCCTGGCGGAATGGATCCGGGCGTCCGAGGCGGACTCCGAGGTCACGGTCACGGTCATCACCGGCGCCGGCGGCAATTTCACCAGCGGTAACGACATCGAGAATCTGCGGCGAGTGCCGCAGATCAAGCCACGGGGCGGTCGACTCCTGTATGGCGCACTGGTGGAGTCGACCAAACCCGTCGTCGCCGCGATTGAGGGATATGCGGTCGGAATCGGCGCGGCGATGCTGTTGCACTGCGACCTCGCCTTCGCGGGGGAGGGGGCACAGTTCAGATTCCCGTTCGCCACACTCGGCCTCACGCCGGAGGGCTCGCTGTCCTACCTCTTGCCGCGGCTCGCCGGCGACAAGAGGGCTGCGGAACTCCTCATGCTCGCCGAGATGTTCGGGGCCGAGCAAGCCGAGTCGATCGGTCTGGTGAATCGTGTGGTGCCCGAGGGTGCGGCGCTGGAAGTCGCGCTCAATCGGGCACGCGCACTGTCCCGGTTCGACCAGTCGTCGATTCGTGCGACGAAGGCCGCGCTGCGGCGACGTGAAGTGGCCGAAACGCTCGCGACGATCGATGCCGAATACCGGGTGTTCGACGAACACCTTTCCGGTACCTACACCCAGAACGCCTTGGCGGAGTTCGCGAACCGGCGGCGATGAGCGAGATCGCCACCACACACGAGTCCTACTGTCTGACAACACAACGAGGAGAGATCATGAGTGACATGACGAGCGGGAGTGCCCTGTGGCATCCGTTCAGTGACATGGCCGTGGTGAATGGACACGAGTTCATCGTCGACCGCGCCGAGGGTGTCTGGGTATACGACAGCGCCGGCCGACAGTATCTGGACGCGACGGCGAGCCTGTGGTGTGTCAATGTCGGGCACGGTCGTGACGAGATCCGGTCGGCCATCGGCGCGCAGATGCAGAAGCTGGACAGCTTCTCCATCTTCGGTGACTACTCCAACGGTCCCGCAATGGAACTCGCCGACCGGATTGCCGCCATGGCGCCGTTGGACAACCCGAAGGTGCTGTTCGGCAGCGGCGGCGGCGATGGCATCGACACCGCCGCCCGGCTGGCGCGGCAGTACTTCAGCGCCACCGGGTCGCCGGCCAAGACACACATCATCAGTCGGCACAACGCGTATCACGGGACCCACGGTTGGGGTGTCAGCCTGGCCGGCATCGACGCCAACCGCGCGGGCAACGGGCCGATGGTCGCCGACGCCAGCCGGGTGCCCTACGACGATGCGGCAGCGCTGGAAGCTGAGATCACTCGGATCGGAGCCGACCGAGTGGCTGCGTTCTTCTGCGAACCGGTGATCGGTGCCGGAGGTGTACTCCCACCTCCGGATGGGTACCTGGAGGAGGTCGCGGCGATCTGCCGCCGGCACGACGTGTTATTCGTGGTGGATGCGGTCATCTGTGCGTTCGGCCGACTGGGCACCATGTTCGGGATCGATCGCTGGAATGTACGGCCGGACATGCTCGTCTTCGCCAAAGGCGTGTCGAACGGCACGGTTCCGCTTGGCGGCGTGGTGATCTCCGATCGCGTGGCCTGGCCGTTCTGGGATCAGCCCGGTCACGCATTCCGGCATGGCGCAACGTATTCCGGACATCCGGTCAGTTGTGCAGCCGGTCTCGCGACGCTGGACGTCCTGGAGACAGACAACCTGTTCGAGCAAGGCCGCATTCTCGAGAAGCCGCTGGCGGACCGGCTCAACGGCCTGGCCGGGCATCCGGCGGTCGCGGAGGTACGAGCCGGTATCGGCCTTCTCGGCGCAGTCGAGATCGCGCCCGAGTTGCTGTCGGCGAACCCGGGAGCGGTGGGCAAGGCGTTCCGCGTCGCTCGTGACACTGGTGTGCTTCTTCGCCCACTCGGTAGCTCACTAGCGGTGTCTCCGCCGTTGACCTTCACCGAGGCCGACCTCGATGCGATGGTTGTCGGGATCACGGCCGGACTCGACGCGATCAGCTGAGTCGCAGCACCGTGAACCCGGCACCAGGGTGAGGTCTGATCGGCGATGACGACCAGCTGAAATCGTCGAACAGATCCTGGCGGGTGCGGTGGCCGATTTGCGCGGCTGGCCGGGCGGTCGGTTTGCACACCACTGGATGCTCGATCGCGTCTGGATTTGAGAGACTCGGTCTGCGGTCGGGACGCGTTCTACGTCACGCCGGCTCAAGCGCCCGACTGGCCTTCTCCAAAGCGGCGAGCGT
The DNA here is from genome assembly GCF_053588655.1 of Gordonia sp. NPDC003424. Lineage (NCBI taxonomy): Bacteria > Bacillati > Actinomycetota > Actinomycetes > Mycobacteriales > Gordoniaceae > Gordonia > Gordonia sp. NPDC003424. The sequence continues at coordinate 20,997 of NZ_JBSFQJ010000023.1, read as the reverse complement.
GCGCAGCACGAACTCGCGTTTGGCGGTCAGGTCCGAGACCTTGGCCTTGCTGCTCAGACCGGAGTCCTTCTGCGCGGCCGCCAGGCGTTCCTCGATCTCGGTGAGCTGCGCCAACAGACCCTCGGCCCGGCTCGCGAGCTCGGCGCGGTCGGGTCGGGAGATATCCGAGCGTCGAGCCTCTCCCGACACAACGATCTCCGCCTTGCCGGTCGCCGACTTTCCAACCGCCTTCGTGGCGGCACTCGTCGATCGGGCGGCGCCCGAGGACTGCCCGGACCGCGACGCGCGGCGCGGCGGAGTGTGCGTGCGGGTCCGAGTCAGCTCCGCCGACGCCTCGCGAGCTGCGACCCGATGCTCGCGCTCTTCCTCGTCGTCGGACTCGACAGACCCGCCCAGAGGTCGCAGACCATAGAAGCTGACGAATGCGCGGGCCTCGGCAATGGTCTGTTCCGCCGTGCGGCAGCGAACGCAGCGCGGTTCATTGAGAAGGTCTGCGACGTCGTCGGTGGACGAGCACCACACACATATACGGCGAGTGACGTCGGTCATGGAATCATCGGCAGCGTGGAGGATCACGGGTGAACAGACTACGACACAAAGCTTTTCACTTCATAAGAGGGTTGCATGTCACAACCGCGAGTTGCCTCTGACACACGATCCGTCGGACCAACGCAGCTGCGACGCGGGGGAGTCGTCGTCGAGACAGTGCGGCGTGATCCGACCGAGTAGCGCGACGGCGTCCGCGAAATGGTGGCCACCCCTGCTCGGCCGAGCGACTGTGCCTTGCACCCTCGACGGCGGCAACTGTCCACCAGATCGGCAGCGAACCGCATGACCGGTCTGGGGAGTCAGCCAGGGCGCCCACCTCTGACCCGTAGCGATATGAAACTCGTGTATCAGTCTGCAACGGGGTTGTGGCGACGTGCCCAATTCCCGACCCCAACGCCGCACCCCTCGACACGGAACGTTCAGCCCAACGAATGCGCACGGGGAGGGCTCCGCGTTGCGACCGAGATCCACGACCCCGCGATCGAACAGGTTGAAGTGTTGGAGTGTCTCGAAGAACGCGTACAACGATCCCGAGTAGCGATACGCGTCGCTGATCATCACGTTCAGTGCGGCGGCGAGTTCCGGATCGCGGCACGTTCTGGGCCTGGTGCTGATCGAAGATCTGGCGCCCGAACGTCGCCGCGATCTCGTTCGCGGCGTCTTCGTCGGCCAGCAGTTGCCGTTCCTGTGGCGCCGCACCGAGACCGGCGGGCCCGACGAGAGCGGGCGGCGCAGCTCGACGGGAATCCGGCTGTGCCCCTTGCACACTCGACATCGCCACGAGAGCGCCGATCGACGCGCCACCAGGTGATAGTCCGCCGAGACCTGCGCCGCGTCGAGGCGTTCGGCGAGTTGATCGACGAAGAGCGCCTCGTCGTAGGTTGTCTGGACGCGGTCGGAATACCCGCGTCCGTACGCGCTGCAGGCCTGAGTGCGCAGACCATGCTTGTGCAGGGCATCGGCGGTGGCGTCCCAATAGAACAGCGCTACCGTCAGCCCGGGTGTTAGCACCACCAGCGCACCGTCATCGGGTCCACGCAATTCGTAGTGCGTGACCCCGCGGGAGAGTCGAACGAAGCTGCCGCGCAACGGGACGCGAGTGGTGTCATCGAGGATCAGGTCCTCGCCGGGATCGATGAAGTACTTCACCGGTCACCGCCATCTGATTGCGACGCGCAGAAGTGTCGTATGGCGACCACCACGATCAAGGTGCCCGTCGAACTTCGGGATCGCATCAACCGCGATGCCGAGGCAAACGGTGTCACCGCAGCAGGACTCATCGAGAAGCTGCTCGACGGATACGAACGCCGACAGCGCATGGAAGCGTTCGGTCAGGCACTGCGTGAGGCCGACGCAAGCTACTGGGACGAGTTCCGAGACTGGGACACAGCCCTGAGTTCGAGCGACGAATGTGGCCTGAACTCCGCAGAGGGATGGTTGTCTCGGCTGCGTTGGATCCCACTCGTGGACGTGAGCAGGCCGGGAGACGTCCCGCGCTCATCATTGCCAGTGACCTCTACCTGGAGCACGCCGACACACTCGCAATCATCCTGCCCGCCACGACAATTGAGCGAGGATGGCCAAATCACGTCCGCTTACGCGGACCCACCTACACGCCGACCCGACCCACATTCGCGATGACCGAGCAACCTCGCACAGTCACACGCGAACGACTGCACGACGTCGTCGGCGTCGTCGACTCGGAGACCATGGACGAGGTCGACGGGTGGCTACGGGACTTTCTTTCCCTGCCGAGCGGATGACTCAGCTCAGGTCGTCGGCCATCGCGTCGTCAGCTCGTCCGGCGCCCAGGTGGGCCAATCGGACGTGCCGACGATGAAACCACCGGCAAGTTGCGCAACGATGCGCGGACCCCGGATACCACTGTTGTCATAGAACGTGGCCTCCTCGGCCCGAAGTGCGGCACCGGCCACCAACGCCCACAATCGTCGGTAGCGTTCCCGAATCTTGGCTTCGGGCACGGAATGTCCGCCCGACTCAACACGGTGACGCACCCGCAGTACGGCCAGATCCTCGGGGATCAGCACAGCGTGCACCACCACCGAGTATCCGGCAGCGTGCGCAGCATCAAGGAGGTCGAGCTTGGACGGATGTGAGAAGACCGTTTCGGCGATGAACGACTCACCGTGCTCGATCAGGTACGCCCGCGTCTGCGCCGCGATCCGCGCCGCCTCGTAGGAGTGGTCGGCCGGATTATCGGGCCAGCGGCGCTTGGCGATCTCGTCGGCATTGACCACAGCGCTGCCGGGCAGCAGGGGCGACAGTGTCAACTCGATGAACGTGGACTTCCCGGCACCGTTGGACCCGACGACCAGGTCGAGCCGTTTCACGATGCGCTGTCCGGTGGTAAGCGATCACCGACTCTCACGGGTTGGCCAGCACCGACGTGGTGCCATCCGGACGGTACTGCACGAGTTCGCCCGCCTCGTTGATCGCGACGGTGGTGACACCGCGACCTGCCAGCACACGTCCGTAGTCGGTCCGCGCGAGACTCTCCTGAACAGCTGCGGAGATCTCGGCATTGAAGACGACACCTTCATCGTCGCTGAGCTCGCGGAGGGGTGTGTCGCCGGCCAGTGCAGCCTCGACCCGCCGTCGAGCTGCACTCTGCTGATTGGACACCGCCCGGCCCACCCGCGCCCAGTGATCGAGCTGTTGCTTGGCCGAGCGACTCTGCCGCGCACCCTCGATGGCGGCACTGTCCATCAGGTCGGCAGCGAATCGCGTGACCCGATCTGCGCTGTCAGCCATCGCACCAACCTCTCACGTGTAGCAATGTGAAACACAGCGTATCAGTCTGCGACGACCTCGGCTCCAGGAACGGGAACCGGCGGTTCTACGAGAAGTGTCCACCGCAAGTCGGTGCCTCTAGCGTCGGCGCTCGCCTGTCGGGCCCGGTCGGTGCGGCCTGCACTCACAGGCGACTCGGCACCATGAGTTCGCGTGCCTGTCGGAGGGGTGCGATGTCGGAGACCGTCGTGACTGCGGCGATGTAGCCGTCCGGGCGTACGAGTATGAGGCGGTCGTCGGCGCCATACGATCGGGCGAAGTCGCCGCCCGAGTCTGCAAGGGCCACAACGTTGTCGTCGACCGTAGTCGTGGCGGCATTGATCGCGACTCGAACCAGCGGGTCACCCGAGGTGGGCCAGCTGATCTGAGCCAGTCGCGTGGCGGATGACGCTCCGTAGCTCATGAGAGTGAAGTGAGGACCGTGGAAGAGATCGAACAACCGTTGACGACCGCCCCGCCCGCGTACCAGGACTGCGTCCGGCGCACGGTCACCCGCTCTGAGGCCGGTCGTGGTCTCGATGGCTGAGGTCGCGAGTGGCCCTCCGCGGTAGGTGAGGGTGAGCTGATGCTCATCGTCGCCACGTTTGAGTGCGGATGGGTCGAGCTTGGCGATGCCCTCGTATTTCTGGGTGGATAGTCCGAGGACCCGTGCGGCGATGGGTTGCCGTTCTTGCTGATAGGTGTCCAGCAGACCTTCCGGAGCGCCCGCCAGAACTTGGGACAGTTTCCATCCCAGGTTGTAGGCGTCCTGCAGTCCGGTATTCATGCCTTGGGCGCCGGCAGGGGTGTGCACGTGAGCGGCATCTCCGGCGATGAACACACGCCCGTGACGGTAGTCATCGGCGAGGCGAATATTGGGGCGGAACAACGACTTCCATGAGATGTCACCGATGGTGATCGCCTTGTTGCGTGTGCGGCCATGGATCAGTTCGACGATGTCGTCGTTGTCGAGACTGATCTGGGCGTCGGGGTCGACACGGATCATCCACTGGAATTGGTCACCGTGAGGCAGTGGGCAGGCGCCGATGAACTTGCCTCCGCGGCGCGGCCAGATGTGCCAGCGATCACGACTCAGACCGGCGGTGGCGGCGTCGACGATGATCATTCGGTCGGCGTCGTCGGTGGTTCCCTCGAACCCGATGCCCTGCGACTTACGCACTGCGCTGGCTCCGCCGTCGGCACCGATCAGGTAGCGGGCGGTGATGGTCTCGGTTCCTCGCGACTTCTCGACCGATGCCTCGACCCGGTCGTCGTGCCGGTCGACGGCGGTCACTGTGGTGCCGAACTCGATCGTCACGCCGAGTTCTGCCAGGCGCGCATGCAGCGTTGACACGGTGCGATTCTGTGGAATCAGCCATGTGTTGGGGTACGGGACGGCACTGGTCGGCTCCTTCACCGCGAACATGCGCCACGGAATGGTCAACGGGCCCAGATGCAATCCCATCAGCGGGTAGGTGGTTCCGCCATCGAGGATCGCGTCGACGGCGCCGAGATCGTCGAGGATCTCGAGGCTGCGCGGTTGGACGCCTTTGGCGCGTGACCCGGGGAAGCTTCCGTTGTCTTTGTCGATGACTCGGACCGAGTGGCCGCGTCGTTTCAGGTCGATGGCCAGCGCGGTCCCGGTAGGTCCGGCACCGACGACCAGCGCGTCAACGCGTGGTGTGTGCATAGCGAATTCCTTTAGGTGGATGTGGTCACGAAGGTGTGGAAGCGGTCGGCAACTCGATCAGGCGCTTCAAACGGCGCCATGTGCCCGCAGTCGTCGATGACGTGTACTGCGCTGGGTTTCACCAGGGATCGAACCTCGTCGAGTTTGTCGATCGGTGTCACGGCATCGTCGGATCCCCAGACCACCATCGTCGGCACACCGGTCGCTTGATGCTCGGCGTAGGTGTCGGCGCGGTTGGTCAGTGGGTAGTCGGCGATTGTCGAGCAGAGAGCGTAGACGGAGCCTTCGACGCGATAGCAAGTGCGGACCATCGTCGCAAGCTCCTGTGCCAGTTGAGGATTGCGCACATTGTGACCGAGGTGTGCGTCGAGCATGCGACGACCGAAACACTTTGCGAGCATCACGCCGACGGTGCCGTGACGTGGGAGTGCGGCACCGCGCGGCAGTCCGTCACTCAGACCGGCCGGGCCTATGAGGCTCGTCGTCGTGATGTCGCGGTTGCATTCGCGGATGTAATCCATGGCGATCAGAGCGCCCATCGACGTACCGACCACATGCTGTGGCCGGACACCGAGTGCACGGCAGAGGTCGTCGACCTGATCGACGAACAGCTTTCGGTCGTAGCTCGCGTGGACGCGTTCAGAATAGCCACGCCCGTAGGCACTGTAGGCCAGCGTTCGATATCCGCGGCGGTGTATTTCGGAGGCGAAGCGATCCCAGTTATACAGCGGAATCGTGAGCCCTCCGACGAGGAGCACCAGCTCACCGGAGTCGGGTCCGGCCACCTCGTAGTGCGTGATGCCCGCGGTGCAGCCGACGAAGTCGCCGCGGACTGCAGACCGGGTCGCGTCGTCGAGCCTGATGTCCTCGCCGGCGACGGTGAAATAGCGCATGTGGTCTCCGTTACCGATCCTCGAGCTGAATAATGAACTCGCGCAGACAGTCTGCGAGCCAGGTTGGGTCTTCATCGGGAATGAGGTGACCGGTGGCGGTATTCACCTTGTCGCGTGCTCCGACAATCCGTTCGGTGAAATGCTGTCCGTCGATATTCGCGCTGCGCAGCACCAGCGTGGGCGCGGTGATCTCCGACAGCTGCCCGGTACGGTCGGGCTGCCCGGTGTTCGCGAAGTCGATGAAGGCCTGCTGATTGCCGGGACGAGTCATCATTGCGTACACCCGGTCGACCAGTTGGTCGTCGACGATGTTTTTCGATCCAGGCCCGACGATGGTCCGCAGGTTACGCGCGGTCGCCATCGGCGAGAGCAGTCCGGGCATCAGTCTCCTCCCGATCGGATTGCGCGCCAACCGAAATGACAGCGGCAACGACTTGTCCGGAAACCCGGTGGCGTTGACCAGAACGAGGCCCCGGACTCGCTCGGGATGATCAAGCGCCAGATTCCATGCGATGTTGCCTCCCAGCGAATTACCGCACACCACCGCAGACGTCACACCGATCGCATCCAGAAACCGGGCAACCGTGTCGACAAACGCTCGTAGGGAGTAGTCGCGATCGGCGCGGGGTCCGGTCAGCCCGAATCCCGGTAGGTCGGGACGAATGACATCGACATCGGCACCCAACTCGGCGGCAACGCGATCAAACGTCTGCAACGACGAGCCGCTGCCATGCAGGAGAAGCAACGCGGGTCCGTGCCCGCTGCGCTTGTAGTGGACGTTCAAATCGTCGACCGGTACGAACTGGGAGTCCGTGTCGATGTAATCAGCGGGGGAGCGTCGAGTATTCATATCGGTTACAACGTTACCTTAAATGCCTGACGTAGGCCAAAACTTTAGGTCACGGCGTTCCCTGAATTGTGTTCAGCAACGTCGTTGGCCGATACTCGAGCAATGGACAGAGGCAGTGAGCCGAGCCGAGCGACACGACGCCCGCGCGGTCGGCCGAGGGTGCCCATGCAGCGCATCATCAGTACCGCGCGCGACATCGTGGATTCCAGCGGCCTGGAAGCACTCACCATGCGCACCCTGGCGAATGCGCTGAACACCAGTCCGACGGTGCTCTACCGCGCGGTGAACGATCGTGACGAACTCCTCGACCATGTCGTCGACCAGACGCTCGCCGAGATCACCTTCGACTTCTCGGATGACGACGCCGAATGGCGCCACGACTGTCAATCGGCTGCCGAGGCCATGTTTGCGGTGCTCTCGACGCATCGCGAGATTGCCCCACTGCTGATCGAACGTGTTCCGGTCGGTCCCAACGCACTGATGATGCGCGAGCAGATGCTGGCCATGCTTCTCGCGCATGGGTTCTCGGTCTCAGAGGCGGCGCTGACCTTCGCCACGGTTGCCCGATACGTAATCGGATTTGCCGCCCAACTGAGCGCTGAGGCACGCGGCCGCGCAATCGAGCCCGACGCACTTTCCGAGCTGTACAAGAGCTTCGATCCGCAGATTTATCCGGCCACAGTGGCGGTGGCCGACGCGCTTCCGCGACAGACACTGAAGGACGAGTTCGCGAATGGACTCGACCTGATGTTGGAGACGCTCGACACGCGCCGCCAACGGACGGACATTGGGCGCCCTCACGCGGACACGTGATGTCATCTGTCACCGATGCACCGTCCTCGTGGGCCGTGCACGAACTGTAGGTCGATGACACGAGATCTGCGCGCTATCGGTGAGTGGCAAAGAACTTCTGCGTGATGGTCAGGAACTGGTCGGGCTTGTCGAGGTGCGTGACGTGTTCGGCATCGATGCGCCGGTAGGTTCCGTTGCGCAGCAACGACATCGCTTTGTCGGCGTCGTTCTGGTCCATGGCGCCGAAGAGAATGTTCCCCGTCGGTCCAGGAGTAGTTGGCATGCAGGAGCAGCGACGGTGCCTCGATCGTGGCCAGCGCGGTCGCATGGGTCGAAATCGGCGTTCCAGGTTCCACGGTAGAACGCGGCACCAAAACGGGGATCGTACTGATGGTCCATGCCGCGCAAGAACAGTCGGATCATGTCGTTGCCGACGATGTCGAGTTCGATGGGTTGGCCGGGCCGGATGAGCCGCTGCGCCTTGACCGCTTCGGTGAGGACCACGGTCGATCCCGGAAATACATTCTGATCGAAGAACTCTCGGCTGTCGTTGATCCAGAACAGCAGGAAGTCGTCAACCGGATGCAGAACGGCCTTGTTGCTGGAGGTGAAATCTCGGTAGGCGATGGTCTTCTTGATCCGTGGATACTCGGATGAAAACAGGGGAGGATCCTCGAGCACTCTCGCCCGGACCAGGTCCGGTCGGTTCGCGGCCAACCACACGGTGAGCAGACCGCCAGAGGAGTTGCCGGTGACATAGGCCGGTCCACCGACCACCGATTCCAGCAGCGCCGCCAGGTCCGCGCCGATCCGGTTGGCGGACATCGGATACCCGGCCGGCGTGCGGGTGGTGCCGTGGCCCTGGTAGTCGATGTCGAAGACATGGAAGTGCTGAGCCAACGTCGGTAGCACGCGACTGTAGGAGAACCAGTCCATCTGTTGTGCATGGAGCAGTACGAGCGCCGGGCCGTGTCTCGGACCTTCCCGGTAGCTGAACTGCACGCCGTTGACCGTCGCCACCTTCTCGCGGTATCCGGCGCGGGCGACGGCGGCATGCCACGGTGCATCGACGTTGAACCCGGTGGGCAACGCTTTGTCGATGGGTGGTGCCGCATGCCCGAGCCCGGCACCCCGGAATGTGGCGCCCGCGCCGAGCACTGCTGCGCCGGCCATCACAAACGCACGACGACTCAGTCCGCGGTGTCCACCTGATTCACCGTGATTGTCGTGACGCGTAACCCTCATAATCCCAACATAACAGCCGATTTCGCCACTAATGACGATTTCGGCAGTTTCTGGTGATACTCTCAGCCAGGGCACAGCGCGCATGACTGTAGGCGCTCACTCGACCGACCACGGAGACGGTGATGACGAATGATCAGCAGCTGCCCGCCGACCACGTGGGAGATTCTCGTCTGGTCGACGTGCACAGCCACTTCGCACCCGACTGGTACATGGAAGAGGCTGTGGCAGCCGGTCATTCGAAACCCGACGGGATGCCCGGTTGGCCGACGTGGAATATCGTCGACCATCTGCGGCTGATGGATGACCTCGGGATCACTCGGTCGATCCTGTCGTTGTCGAGTCCCGGCGTGAGCATTGCGGAGCCGGATGCCACACCCGGGCTCGCGTCGCGGGTCAACGACTTCGCCGCCGGCGTGGTGGCAGACTTCCCGGATCGTTTCGGGTTTCTGGCCACGCTGCCGTTGCCTGATGTGGGGGCGTCGCTGCGCGAGGCGCAACGCGCTCTCGACGTGCTTGGCGCGTCGGGCATGATCCTCCAAACACACACGCGGGGTGTCTATCTCACGGATCACGGCCATCATGAGCTCTGGGCGATGCTGGCCGAACGTCAAGTTCCGGTTTTGGTGCATCCGACGTCGCCGCCCGGGTGGCAGACGACCTCCCTCGGCTACCCGCGCCCGATGATCGAGTTCTTCTTCGACACCGCGCGGGTCATGTGCGGTCTGCTCATGGGCGGTGTTCTCGACCGTCACCCGGGAGTGCGGCTGATCATCCCGCACTGCGGAGGCGTGCTCCCGCTGCTCGTCGAGCGTGCAGGTGTCTTCCAGCAAGGACTGCGGTTCCTCGCGCCGCCTGGAGATCCCTCCGCGGATGCGTCCGATCTACGGGACGGTCTCGGGTCGCTGTGGTGGGATCTGGCCGGGTCGCCCGACGAGGTTGCCCTCAAAGCCCTCGCCGCCCACGCCGGCCCGGGACATGTCGTGTACGGCAGCGACTATTGCTTCACACCCGAGTTCGCGGTGCGGGGGCAGCACTCGTTGCTCGACCGGTCCTGGCGCGCATTCTGCGACGAGGGTTCCTGGCGGGATGTGACAGAGGCGAACGTCACCCAGCTGTTGATGCGATAGATGCCCTGGCGGGCCGCGCGACCGACATCGCCGGTAGATGCGTGTACACACCGGCAACGCTGCCTGCGGCCATCATCACCGTCCGGTCGGGACGCACCATCGCCGCACGCGCACCGTTGTCGATCATCCACCGCCCCAACGGGCTGTCCTCGGTGACCACCAGGAGCGCTGCGCCGCGGCGTTCGATCTCGGCGCTTTGACAGGCCGTGGGCTCGTCGGCGGTCACCACCAGGAACCCACGCACCTGGACATCGTCGAGCCGCATGGACTCTGCGCCGACCTCGGCGTTCGGACACAAGGTCCCGGCCAGGTGCGCACCACCGGGCACCCGTCCGCGCAGGGTGGCGGGAAGCCGTCGGCCGATCTCGCCGGGCCGAACAAAGAACGACGGCTCGAGAGCAGGTGTCGCACTGTCGGTGACCAAGTCGACGAAGCCGCCGATTCTGCCCAACCGCGGGGCGAGCACCGATCGCAGCCGGTCGCCGGCGACACCCCCGCGAGTCATCACCGTCCCCATGGTGACCGCGAGCCGGATCAGTGCTACCACATGCGGTTTGCGTTCAGCCTCGTAGCTGTCGAGGATGTCGGGCGCGAGGTCTGTGCGTAGCGCCGCGGCCACCTTCCAGGCCAGGTTCGCCGCGTCACGCAGACCGGATCCCATACCCTGGCCGATGAACGGTGGTGTGAGATGTGCGGCGTCGCCGAGGAGGAACACCCGTCGATCGCGCCAGCGGTCGGCGACGCAGGCCCGAAAGGTGTACTCGGCGGCCCGGACGAGGTCCAGTCGATCCAGCGCGGTGTCGCCGAGCCACGGACGGATCTGCGGTTCGAGCGCGTCGATCGTCTGGAAGTCGGCGCTGCTCTCGCCGTCGCGAAGCTGGAACTCCCACCGGTAGCGGGTGTCGCCGATGCGCATGAAGGTGGCGGCCCGGTGCGAGTCGCACACCTGATGGACACCTTCCCACTGATCGAGCGTGGCGGTGGTCTCGATGTCGACCACCATCCACCGTTAAGTGAAACCCATTTCCTCCCAACGACTTCCCATCCCGGCGCGGACGATGCTGTTGGCACCGTCGGCACCGAGCACGAACTCTGTCCGGACCACGTCCACCTCGCCGGTGCGCCGGTCGGTCATGCTGATCCGCACACCGTCGCGTTCGTGCATGACAGCGGTCACCTCGGCACCGGACCGCAGGGTGACGAGGTCACGGCGCGCGACGGCCTCGCGGAGTACCGCCTCCAGCGCCGGCTGGTCGAACATCGACGCCGCCGGATACCCGTGTTTGCCGGCGGTGGTCGAGCGGGAGAACTCGGTCAGCACCCGGTGCTCTGGGTCTAGCAACCGCAATCCGCGCCCGGCCCGCGAGATCCGCGCGAAGTCGTCGGCAACCCCGATACGGTCCAGGATGCGGTAGACCTCGTCGTCGAGGTGAACCGCCCGAGGTTGGGGGTACACCCCGTCCCAGCGTTCCAGTACCAGCACCTCGACGTCGAGATCGGCCAGCAGTGCGGCAGCGGTCAGACCGGTGGGACCGGCACCGACGATCACCACCGGCCACCGGCTCACTGTGCGTACCTGACCGTGGTGCGCTGGATGCCGAGGTCGAGGTGTGCGTCGTCGGTGGTGATCGAGGCCTCGATGATGTCGCCGTCCTGCAGGTAGCGAGGATTGGTCTCTTGGCGCCGAAAGAAGCTCTTCCACTTGATATGTGGCGGCAGCAGGGAGCCGATGATCTCCACCGGTTTCGGCGGGTCGACCAGGGCCGTCCCGCCGGGGGTGCCGGTGAGCAGCAGATCACCGGGGTCGACTCGTTGGAATCGGGACAGCGCCTGCAGGGCAACCAGCGGGGTGTAGATCATGTCGTCGACGCCCGCGTCCTGACGGATTTGTCCGTTGACCCGGAGGGTGAGGCGGAGGTCGGTGAATCGGTCGAGGTCGCCGTCCTCCAACACCACGAGCACCGGGCCGGTGGGAGTGAAGGTCGGGTACGACTTCGCCTCGTAGAACTGGGTTTTGGGGAGTTGGACGTCGCGTGCGGAGATGTCGTCGGTGACGACGAGCGCGGCGATGATCCGTGGCAGGTCGGCCTGACCGATGCTGGTTCCGACCTCGACCGTCTCGCCGATGACCAGACCGATCTCCACTTCGTAGTAGAGCAAACTCACGTGCTCGGGCCGGATCACGTCGTCGTAGGGGCCGCTGATCGACCCCGATGACTTCCGGAAGAAGGTCAGCGGAACGGTGTCGGGGTTCATCCCGGAATCGCGTACGTGGGACACGTAATTGGTCATCTGGGCGATCACCCGGCACGGCGTGGTGACGGTGAGATCAGCGACAGCATCGCGGGATCGGTGAGGGGACCGTCGCTGCCGGCGGCGGCCTCGATCGCGTCGCGGGCGGCCAGTAGGCCGGCAGTGGTCGTGGCATCGGTGTCGATGCGGCGCGCTCCGCCGGACACCTGCACCCACCACGAATCGGTGGTCCGTAGCACGGAAAAGCTCATGATTTGGCAACTTTCAGCAGACCGAGAAGGCGCTGGACATCGAATTCGTTGTCGGGGGAGCGCAGTGACGACACCATGGCCCGCAGCTCCCGCAACGACTCCTTGCCGGGGGCGGTGCCGAGGAAGTCCGCGGTCGCCGGCGGACCCCATTGCGCCAGACCGGACGCACTCATCGCGGCCCACCCGGGTTCGATCGAACAGTCGAAACGGTCGCCGTCGGTGAAGTGCTCGACGAGGAAACCGTCCGGATCCCGCCAGTAGTCGAAGATCTGACTGCCCTGGATGTGGCGGCCGATGCCCCAGGACCGGTAGCGGCCCTTCTCGCGGAGGTATTCGCCGCCGGCGGCCAGGATGTCCAGATCGCGAACCTGATACGCCGAGTGCACATACTATTGGCCGGCCCGAGCATCATCGCGAGCGTGTGGTGGTCGGCCGGTTCCCCGCCACGATCGCACCGGATGAAGCTCATCACCGGTCCACGCTCGCGTTGACCCGGGTAGAACATGAAGTCGCTGACGATCAGTCCCAGATGCTCGAGGTACCAATTGAGTGTTTCCAGATAGCGATTCGACTGCAACACCACATGGCCGAGGCGCTCGACCAAGGCAGGCGTCCGGGGTGCGCGCTGAGTGTGGTTGACCCGTGGATGGTCACGGCCCATGTTGTAGTCGGTCCATTCCGGTTGAGCCGGCAGTGCGGGGTGTTCGGTGAACCCCGAGACGACCCGCACGAGCGCCCCACCCGGGTCTCGCGTCGTCGCCGCCACACCGCCCAGAGTGTCCGGGAGTCGTTCCACGCCGACCCCGGTGGCCTCGGCGAAGCGATGCACGTCCGCGTCGGCCCCCGCACGAAACGCCGGACCGACGAAGGCCGAACGGTCAGATCGACGCACGATGACGCATGGGGGACCGGGTTCGGTGCCGCGTAGGTGTAATTCGTCCGGGGTGTGCAGGGTGGGTGTGAACCCGAAATCGGCAGCGAATCCGGCAGTTTGGACCAAATCGGGCTTCTCGAACTCAAGCCACGCGAGATCGTCAACCTTGATCACCGGATCACGGTGTCGGCCGGGATGCTCGCCCCGCAGCGCCCCGTCCTCCGCATGCAACCCGTCGTGCACGTCGTGTGATGTGGTCATCGACACCTCCTTGCGTCCTGACCAAATCGTCACACTCGGCCGTATCGTCAGTCAAGGATTTCTGACGAATTCGTCAGAGCTGACCATCGGATAGTCTCAGGGACGTGCGCCAGGAAGTTACGAGTGACGTGAGCGTGGCCGACAACCGCGGTGCGGCAAGCCTCAGCCGGTCCGAGCGCCGCAAGGCGAACACCCGTGCGGCGTTGATCCGGGCCGGCCAGAAGTTCCTCGCCGAAGGCCGGACGAACGTGTCAGTCCTCGACATCACGTCGGCCGCGGACGTCGGAAACGGGTCGTTCTACAACCACTTCAGCGCCAAGGAGGAACTCTTCGACGCGGCCGTCGATGCGGCACTGGAGGCCCACGGCGCCCTCATGGACAAGCTGACCGCCGACCTCGACGACCCGGCCGAAGCCTTCGCCCAGAGCTTTCGGTTGACCGGCCGAATCCATCGGCGCCAATCGGAACTCAGTCTGATCATCCTCGCGCGGGGAAGCCGGGCGTTCGCATCCGACCACGGTCTCGTCCCGCGCGCCACCCGCGACATCAAGGCCGGCGTCGACGCCGGTCGATTCGCCGTCGACGATCTCGATGCCGCCGTCGCCGTGGTGGCCGGTGCGGCAATAGGTTTGGCGCAGCTTCTCCTGGTGCAGCCGGATCGCGATGATGCGCAGGCCGCAGACTCGGTGACACGGCAGGTGCTGCGCGGGCTGGGCCTGTCGGCTCGAGATGCCGCTGAACTGTGCGCACGCCCGCTTCCGACGATCGACCGCGTGCGTGGGCTCTGATCACCTCGTCAGAGTTGGCGAGGAGGTTATCGGCCCGATGCACGCCATGATCGATGTCACGGCTGGTTTGAATAGGTAACAGCCTGCGCAGACCGGAGGTCCACGAAGTAGTGTCCGGTCGATCGGTGGCGAAGGTGTCGATCGGTGGCGAAGGTTCGGTAGGCCGTTTACGGAACGGTCAATGGCGCTGAACCGTCGCCGAGGCGAAGCACAGCAGCGCACTCGTGTCGACGATCACTCGCCAATACCCTCGAGCAGCGCGTCGACACGCTCTGCAATGGGTTCAGTGCCTGAAAACAGCGCACCCCGGGGCCGAGGTGTGTTACCACTCAGAGCTTTTCGCAATGCTTGCCGCACAATCTCTGCCTCCGGAAGCGATTGCCGGCGTGCTTCGAGTTCGATGGCACGCTTCAAATCGTCCGGGAGGTACAGGGTGGTCTTGGCCATGCCATACATGGTACGACCGGTGGTATGCCCCCCGCCGTTGCACGGACAGCAATCTCCCGGTACTCGTCGAATTGCGGGACGGCGGCGAACGATACGCCGGTCGCGGCGTGAGCATTGCCGTCGCCAATGTCGTCGGACCATTCGCGGATACCGTGCGGGGCCGAGATGCGACCGACCAAGCCGATATCGATGCGGCACTGCGCCGCGCCGATGGCACGCCCGGACTCTCTGCGCTCGGTGCCAATGCGGCACTCGCGATTTCCGTCGCAAACGTGAAGGCCGCCACCTGCGATCGACGACTATCGGCCGGGCGCGGGAGGCCATCGCGTCATCAGCTCCGCCGACGCCCGGATGGGGCAGTCGGAAGCGACGATGAACCTACCGGTGAGTTGCCGGGATCACGCACCTCACGCTTGCGTGGACGTCAACTTCCATCCGGCAACCTTGCCCTGACGTTCCCAGAACCCGGCGAAATAGCCACCGACGCGCAATAGTTCAGCGGGCGTGCCGGATTCGACGACCTTGCCGCCGTCGAGCACCACCACGCGGTCGGCGTGTCGGATGCCGGCCTGGCGGTGGGCCACGATGACACGCGTGCGGTCGACGTCGTCTGCCGAGAGCGCATCCACGACAGCCCGCTCGTTCTCGTTGTCCAGCGCGCTGGTCGCCTCGTGGATCAGCAGTATCGGCGCCGCCTTGAGGAGCGCCCGGGCGATGGAGATGCGTTGCCGCTCACCGCCGGAGAGGACCGAACCGCCCTCACCGACAGCGGCGTCCCAGCCGTCGGGGAGCCGGTCGGTGATCTCGTCGACCCGCGCCAGTCGCGCGGCTGCGTCAACGCGGGCCGGACAGGAAGAGGGGTCGCCGGCGAGGATGTTCTCGGCGATGCTGCCCGCCATCAGGTATGGCTCCTGGAACACCATGCTCGCCACGGCACGCCGTGCGTCGTGGTCGAGGGTGGCGGCATCGATGTCGTCGAACAGGATGCGCCCGGTGGTGGGCGAGTAGAGTCCGGCGATCAGCCCCAGGATCGTGCTCTTGCCCGATCCGGACGGACCGATGATCGCAGTGGTGGCACCGGCGTCGAGCACCAGGTCCAGACCGTCGAGGACCGGATGACGCGCGTCGCCGTAGTCGAATCCGACGTTGCGGAACTCGATGCGCGGTGCGGGTGCCGTCGTCGACGACTCGAGTCCGGTGGGGTCGAGCGGCGCGTCGAGGACGGTGCAGATCCGGGCGAGGGTCGCTCGGGAGATCTCGAGTCCCGATGCCAATTCGCCTATGGCAGAGAATGGTTCGAGATAGCGCACGGCCACCACGATGAGCGCCACCGCGGCGGCGGTGGTGATCTCGCCGCGGACCGTGAGCCACGCGGTGACCCCGGCGAGAGCGAACAGCGCGATCTGTGCAGCGATGCTGAACAGCAGTTGTCCTGGCACCTGCATGAGCAGCAAACGGGCCGTCGCACCGTGCTGGCGCGTGATCGCGGCGCCGGCCAGGCTGCGTTCGGGCTCCACCCGCCGCGATACGCGCAACGCCTGCTGGGTGCGGGCGAACTCGACAACCCGCTCGGTGAGAGCCGAATTCGCCGCGTCGGCGGCACGATCGGCCCGACGGCTGATGGTGCTGGTCGCCCACAGCGTACCGAGCAGCAGCGGCACACCGGCGAGCGCCACCAGGGCCAACTGCCACGCCACCCCGACCAGCGCCAGCCCGATCGCCAGCGGCAACAACACGGCACTGACCAGCGGGGCCAGCAGATACACCACGACGCCGACCAGGTCGGGTCCGGTGGCGGCGATGGCCTGGCGCGCGTCGGCGGAGTTTGCGGCGGTGAACCAGGTCAGCCGGACGCGCGAGAGCCGTTCGGCCACCGTGTGTTGCGCGTTGTCCAGCAGTGAGAAGCCCAGGACGAAGCCGAGTTTCGACGCCGCCGAGTCCACGAACCAGCCGAGGAGGGTGACCACGGTGAGCCCGGCCAGCCACAGTAGGGCTGAGTTGTGCTGCCCGTCCACCAGATTGGAGATCAACGGCACCAGCATCACCACGCCGGCGGCGCGCAGGATCACCGAGACGATCGAGAGAAGAAAGAATCGGTTGAGGCGCGGACGGGTCTCGGCCGGCAGGAGTGCGAGGAGGGTAGGGATCATCGGAGTGCTCCTGCCTGTGTCGCATCGGTATTCGCGGAGTCCCACAGACCCCGGTATCGGCCGCGGGCAGCCATCAACTCCTCGTGCGTGCCGTGTTCGACGATGCGACCGCCGTCGAGGACGACGATCGCGTCGACGTCGGTCACGGTGTGCAACCGATGCGCGATGACCAGCACCGTGCGTCCCTGCGCGAGTCGACTCAGGCTCTGCTGCACCAGGAACTCCGATTCCGGGTCGGCGAAGGCGGTGGCCTCGTCGAGGATGATCACCGGGGTGTCGGCCAGGATCGCCCGGGCAATGGTGAGGCGTTGCCGCTCACCGCCGGACAACGCCGCGTCGGGACCGAGTTCGGTGTCATATCCGTCGGGCATGCGCTCGATGCGGTCGTGGATGTTGACCGCCCGAGCCGCGGCGACGATCTGGTCGCGGTCGGCATCGGGCACGGCCAGGGCGATGTTCTCGGCCACCGTGCCGCGCACCAATTGTGTCTGCTGGAGCACGAACCCCACGCTGCGGCAGAGGTCATCGACGCTGCACGCGCGAATGTCGCGGCCGGACACCCGAATACTGCCGTCGGTGACGTCGTGGAACCGGGCGAGGAGCGCGGCCAGCGTCGACTTGCCCGAACCCGATGGCCCGACCAGGGCGGTTACCGTACCGGGTGCGAGTCGTAGCGAAATGTCCTGGAGTACCGGCACTCCCGGGCGGTAGCCGAATGAGACGTGGTCGAAGACCACCTCACCGGGAGTCGCGTGGGTGTCCGGCGACGAGGACTGTTGCGTCAGCTCGGGCTCGTCGAGCGTCTCCTGGATGTCGCGCGCGGCGACCATTCCGGTTCGCAGACCCGAGAGCCCGTACCCAATGCCAGCAGCCGAGCCCCGAAGGTGGTGCCCAGCAACAGGAACGGCAGCAGATCGACCGGCTGTGTCCACCCCCAGACCACGAACAGCGTGCCGACAGTCGCGACCAGCCACAGGAAGGTGGTGGGGCGGGTGATGAGGTCCATCACCGTTTTCGCGGTGATGAACGGACGCTGCCAGGTGTTCAGGAACGTCAGATAGCCCTCCAGGTTGCGGCGGAACCGCGACGCCATGACCCCGCCGAACGTTCGGATCACCGGCTGCGCTTCGAGATAGGCCGTCGCCTCGCCGGTCATCCGCTCGGCCCAGGTCTGTGCCAGCGGTACCTTGGGGCCCGATACCACCATCATGCGGGCCATCGTGATCACGTACGCCAGTACCGGAATCAACAGGAACAGCGCGATCCGCCAGTCCGCGATGAACAGATACACCAGCACCGCGATCGGCGCGACGACGGCACTGACCGCGTCGATGACCGCATGGGTGACCAGATAGTGCAGGGAAAGTGTGTTGTCCTGGATCAGGGTCTTGACGCTACCCGCATTGCGATCGGTGAACCAGCCCAACGGAAGTCGGGCCAGCTTGGCCAGAAGTCGTTGCCGCACATCGCGGGAGAAGTTGGCGTCGACGGCATGCAGCCACACCAGCATCGCCGATTCCAGCAGCGCGCCGACACCCAGCAGGATTACGGCGAGGATGCCGACCGACCACAGTTCTCGGGCGTCCGCTCCGGCCAGCAGCCGCCGCCCCAGCTCCACCAGCAACACATACGGCGCGAGTTGGATCACCGTCACGAGCGCCTGCTGCACACCGGCGGAAATCAGCGTGCGCTTCAGCGGCGCCAGTAAACGGCCCGCACCGGCCGCTCGCCAGGTGCCCTGGGTGGGAGACTCTGCCGCGGCGGTGGCCACGGAAACCGGCTCGACCGCGGTGATATCGGCGTCGTCGGCGGCCCACCGGTTCGACGGTGTCGACGACCGGCGCCGCGTCGGGATCGCGGTCCTTGCCCATCGCCTTGCCCTGCGACCAGTAGGCCTGCACATGGGTCTCGGTTTTGGGGAATCCGAAGTCCTTGATGCGCTTGCGGATCTCCTTGAGGGAGTTACCCTCGGGTCCCGCCCACAGATACCAATCCGACCAGTCCCGCGTCTCCAGCGCCGCCGCCACCGACCCGGCGTCGTCGCGCCGGACCCAGTGGGTCCGCAGCCGCGGGTGCGACACCATCGGCAGCTCACGGTCGAGCGCGTCGTGCTCCTCGAGATAAAGCTCGATGGGCACGTCGGATGGGACGGTCGCCAGCATGGTGCGGATGGCTGGCAGCGACGCCGAGTCACCGATCGGGAGGTAGCCCGACGGGGGAGTGTCGGGCACCTCGAACGGCACCGAACTCGCCGACATCATGTCGATCACGTCGCCGGGCACCGCGGCGCGCCCACTGCGCGGCCGGTCCGGAGGGTTCGTGCAGCACGAAGTCGATGGAGAAGTCGCCGGTGGACGGGTCGGCGTCGACGAAGGTGTAACCGCGTTGATGCTCCTTGCCGTTGCCGTCGGGGAACCAGCCGCGAATCCAGCTGGTTGCGCCGAACACCACGTCGTCGAACACGGTGTCGGAGTGGAACCGGATCCGGACGCAGTGCGCCGTCACATCCGACCGCTCGATCACCGTTGCCGCATGGTCACGAATGCCGTAGGCACGCAAGACTGCGCCGCCAAATCCGCGAGACGCCATCAAGTCCTCCCCGAATCACGCTCGGCAGTGTCGCCGAGGCGGTACCGTGCACGCGTCTCTGAGGTTAGTACTACCTAACAAGTGGCGAAAGCGGGACGGCGGGCGGCCCGCCGCTTCGCCGGCGTTCCGCCCCGACCACCTGCCGGGTGGTACGACCCATCGAGATGCCGCCGGTTATCAGTCCGGGATGGCAGAAATGTAGAGCCAGGTGCTTCGATCGCCGGCCTCGGGGTCGAATCGCACCGTGAGATCACCAACGCGCTCGCGCGCTGGCGCCACCCCGCCGTAGTCATCTGGCGCGCGAACGCAGGTCATCAAAGTCGTCGTCGGTGGCGGGCCGTGACGAGAAGGCCGAGGCAGCGTGGCCAGGGTCTTCGGATCCGTAACGGCACAGTGCAACCGAGATTCCCTGATGATCCTGTCCCGCACCGCGACACTGCCCGCGTTAGCGACCACGTAGGCCATCAGCCACCCCTGGAACTGCGACGTCACCCGGCCGTACTCGATGTCGCTGCCGTTCAGCCGCACGCCCATCTGTTCGGCGATACGAGCGGCCTCGTCGGCGTCCTCGGTGACATGAACGCTGGACATGCCGGCGTCGAACCATCGATACGCGAACCAGCCAGCGCAACCGACGACCACGGTGACGACGGCGAGGATCGCCGCAGACACCTACAGCACCCTGGCACGCATGCCACCAACTGTCGCACACTCCCCAGCGGGTGGCTGGTGACGAGACGCCGGTGGAGGACACGTCATTGGCCGTATGTGTAGCGCAGGTTCGCGTTGATCAGGGTACCGATTCGCTGGCACAGATGGCGGAACTGCCGATCATCGGGAACCGGAGGTTCGACGATAAGCGTCCACCGCAGGGCGGTGCCTACACCATCGGCGCTCAGGTCGAAAGCAATCCGCGCGTCGGCACGTTTGGTCCACAGCGACGACCACACGACGCGATTCGGCCGGACGGATTCGATTACGGCAGGTGCAATCTCGTCGTCGAGCAAATGCAACCACGGTCGGCCGGGCTGCCGATCGGGTGAAACGAGATCGTCGAATACCACAGCGGGCGGCGCAGGCTGGTTGCGTTTCTTCGAAGCGATCGCGTCCATGGGCTTGGACCGTACCCGTCGGCGCGGCGGTGTCAGTCCATGTGACGATTCCGCAAGATCATGACCGTTGAGCTCAGGCGGTGTCTGCCGCCGAGGATTGACGGTGCCAGATTCTGTGTGTCACCTCACGACAATGACATCAGCAACGAGCCGCCCACGGCGAGCAACCACCACGCCAGGCCACCGACAGCCAGGATTATTCCAACGATTATTTCGGTCACAAGAATCACCTCCCATCAGGCCGGACTTCCGCAGATGTTGGGCACACGATTCCCCGGAAATGGGTGTTGACGTGCGGTGATGATGAATCGACGCGATTTGGTCGTGTTACTACAC
>NZ_JBSFQJ010000022.1:0-101034 GCF_053588655.1 Gordonia sp. NPDC003424 | reverse complement strand
GGGGCCAATACGTAGGGGTTGGCGTAATTGGTCCTGGGTTTGACCACCCCCGGAAAAACACCCGCTGGTCTCAAACCCCTTGACAAGTTCCGAGGCGGGTCGGACCTCCTCGGCCGGCTCGCCAGGCGGTGTCGGTAAGCGAGACGGCCACGGCCAGCGCACTGCGCCCCTTGTCGACAGGTCTCTCTATTTCATCCGCCGCGCTTGGTTGATAGTCGTACTCGGCCGTCGATGCGTGCGACACCGATCGGGACTGTCCGCCGCGGGGTATCGACGAGTGCAACGTCATCAGGATGGAGCATCATGATCGGCGTGACGCGCTTTGACGAAACCTGGCACCGCCTGCGGGAGTGGACCGCCGGCCAGACCCCGTCCGAACGATTGGCCGCCCTCGTGCTGGACGTCGAGGGCTATGAGGCCATCGACCCCGCCCATCCGCTGGGCGGTAAGGATGGAGGAGCCGACGCGCTCGTCGTGAAGGACGGCCAACGGTGGGTCATGGCTGTGTACTTCCCACGTGGCCAGCAGACGATCGCCGACATCACCAAGAAGTTCACCTCTGACCTCGCCGCGGCCAAGGAGAAGGCGCCGAACCTCGCTGGCCTCGTCTTCGTCACCAATCAGGAGTTGCTGCTCGCCCAGCGCCGGGACCTCTGCGCCCTTGACGACGCCGTCGAGATCGACCTGATCCATCTGGAGCGATTGACGACGATCCTCGACCGTCCGCGCATGTCGCAGGTCCGCGAGCAGTTCCTCGATATCTCCGCGCGCCCTCGTCCGATGCTGGTTTCCGTCGAACTCGACGGCTTCGTCCGCGCCTTCGACCGGACTGAGGAGGTGCTCGACAAGGTAGTCGAGCTACATGACCGTCGCCTCCGCGAGGACAACGCGCGCGCGAAGGAGCGGGCCGCGGCGCCTTCTCCTGTCTTGCCGATCATCGCCCTGCAGACCATGGGAATCTCTGAGACCCCGCAGCCGGTGCTTAGTGACGACGAGATCACCGAGCGTGTCAAACGCTTCCGCGATGAGCTCACCGCGCGCTGGCCGCTATGCCAGGACTACCTCGCCGCCGTCGCGTGGCCCGCGGTCGGCCTCACCGTCGTCAACCGTGAGGCATCCTTTCTCACCGACGTCCAGGTCATCCTGACGTTCCACGGAGCGCGGGGAGTGAAGCACGCCGCGATCGACACATTCAAGTGGCAGCGCCTCGAGGACCCGTCATGGCAGCCACCGCCGGGACCGTACGGCATGAGGCCCCCGACCCTCCCGGACTTCACCCCGCTCGGCTACCCGGTCTCCTGGGGGTATGACGACGATGGGGAGCTGCAGATCACCATCGACCTTCCCAACCTGCGCCCACACCCGCCGTGGCGGCATACCGGGGACGACGTCGTCCTGGTCATGAGGACACCTGCCCGCAAGGCCGTCACCGTCACCTACACGGTGACCGCCGCGGGCCACGGCACGGTCTTCGAGGGCGAGCCGATCGAGCTGCCAGTGGAGCGTGTCGACATGTTCGACTCATTACTGGCAGCGCTCGACGCTGTCAGCGGCGAGGACTAATTGAAGACCCGAAGCACTTCTGCCCAACTGGCGGTTACCTCTTCCGCTCTTCGGTCGTGTCCTTGGCGCCGCCGTAGCGCTCGAGATGCCAGCGGACATGTTTTAGCCGCTCTACTAGGCGCCGACCCTCTTTCGATCGTGAATTGACAGCGTTGATGTGCTGCTGGAGTTCGTCGGCTTCGGCACGAAGCCGACGCCGGTGGCCGGCATACTCGGTTGAGCAGTTGTGGCTGCAGAACAGTGCTTTCCTGCCGGGTTGCCCGACGGCGTAGGTCACCTTGTTGACGCAGCTCGGATTCATGCAGAACGCTTCGATCGAGTGGTCGCTCAGGGATGAGTGCAGTGTGGAGGCGGGTCGCGACGAGCGTGCTGCGGGTCGGAACGGCTGATCTGTTGGAGTCAGTGCTGCCTTGTACACGGCGATGTCACCTCACGGAGAATGGGCTTCGATGTATGTGGTAATCATAGCGAGCTGACGTCTTCTCATGCTGGTAGCAAGGGGTGGGCGGGCAACATGCGGTTCCTGTCAATCACTTGACCTTGGGCCGATCAACACTTAGCTTGTTCACAAGCCCGCCGTAAGGCGGGACGACCGGCGAGGCTGCGCCAACAGCCTGAGAACCGGCCGTCCCATGGCGAGCCCTGATGAGAACGGAACGAATCCGAAGGAGCCCTCCGTGGGCGATTGTATCGACGTACCCCGACATCGTGCACCTAGCTGTGCGCTCCCACTGCCGCTGTCTCCGCCTACCCGGTCGTTCAGGACGTGTGTCCTCGGTTCGGGGGCGGAGGCCGCGCGATGCGGTCGCTGACCAGTTCGACGCTGTGGCGATCGGTTCCCGACCCGGCCCACTTCGCCAGGATGGAGCGGGGGAGCGGCTACGACGGGGACGATGTCGCTGTCAGGACGACGGCCCGCTACATCCCTGCCGGCGCGTCCGAGGTGACGAAACCGCTCCTGGATGTCGATCCGTTGTGTGTCGACGGTGGGGAGATGACGCGGCCGATCCCGAAATACAAAGGCCGCAAGAACTATTCGGGGCACGACGCGCTGACTACGGGTGGACGTGTCGTCGACTTCGAGTCGAGGCTTGAGCACTGTCGCATCATGATCGCCGATTTCGACCCGACGGTGACAGCGATCAACTCGCAGATGATGGAGTTGGTGTTTCGTCCATCGAATGATAAGCCGCGCAGGCATTTTCCGGATCTCTTGTTGCTGGGTGCGGATGGGCCGACGGTCGTCGATGTCACCAGTGAAACGCGACTGTACAACGCGAAGCGGGTGGAGACCTACACGTGGACTGGTGCTGCCTTACGCGGAGCTGGGTGGCGCTATGAGGTGTGGTGCGGCGCGGACCCGATCGCGATGGCGAACCTGAGCCTGTTGAGTGGCTATCGGCGGGAATCGGTTGTGGACCCGGCGATTGTTGCGGCCGCGACATCACGCGGCCGGTCGTCGACCATGGAGGATCTGGTGGCGTACCTCTCGGCAGACTTCCCGCCAATGTTCGTCAAAGCTGCTGTGCGACATTGTATGTGGAAGTCGATCTACCGGTTCGACATGTCGGAGTCGTTGGAGTCGTCGACCTGGCTGACCTACCACAAGCTGCGCGATGCCCGTCGTTGAGGCCGCGGCGCCCCTGGATGTCGGCAGTTATGTCCGGTTCCGGGGCGATGTGCTGCAGATCGAGGGTTATGAACCGACACGCGTTACCGCCCGTGACATGGGCCGCCAGGTGGGACGCACGATATCGATGGCGACGTTCTTCGCCGAGGCGCAGCCGTGCACGCGCGCCGGCGAGACTCTCGCTATCGAGCAGGATTTGCAATGGGACCTGACCTCGGACGCTGACAAGCGGCAGGCGTCTGTGGAGACCCGGGAACTGTTGTGGGTCATCTTCGGTGCCGAACTCGACGACGTCTCCGACTACGAGCAAGCCGTTCCCCTCAAGGGTAAGACCCGGCGTGTCAAGGAACTTGCCGCACGACGGCAGGTATCTGAGCGCACAATCTGGCGGCAGCTGGATGAGCTGCAGGCGGCCGGTGGCCCCACGGGGGTGACCCGACCGAAAGCGACGCGCCGGCGCCGCAGCGCTATCGATCCCCGCTGGGAGGACAAATTCGGCGAAGTCATTTCGCGGTATACCGAAGATGCGACGTGGGATGTGGCACCCGTCCTCGAGGACGTCGAGGACGAACTCGTCGAGGAGTTCGGCGAGGGTGTCGTGCGGGTGCCGGGAAAGTCGACGGCCTACGCCTACGTAAAAGAGAACTTTTCGCATCTCAACTCGTTCAAGGGTTCGGCGAAAGGTCGCCGATCGATCGCTCAGCGGCCTGAAATCTCACTGCGACAACTGAAACCGACACACGCGGGCGAGTACGTCATCATGGACACCCAGGTCCTCGATGTTTTCGCGATGGAGCCCGCGACTCGGCGCTGGGTCCAGTGCCAACTGACCATCGCGATGGACCTGTACACCCGGGCGGTAGTGGGGCTGTCGGTGACGCCGGTGTCGACCAAGGCCGTTGATGTCGCGACCGTCCTGTTCGAGACGTGTCATCCACGCCCGATTCGCGGCCCGATCAACCCGCGCACTACCTGGAACTACCACGGTGTGCCGGAGAACATCGTGTTCACCGAGCGTAGCCACCACTGGGGCATGCCACTGGTGGCCGCGGAGAACTTGATCGTGGACAACGGGCGAGCGTTCATCTCGACCCACGTCATGGAGGTCTGCCACCGCAAGGGAATCAACCTCTGGCCTGCCCAGCCATACAAACCGACCGACAAGCCGACGGTCGAGCGGTTTTTCGGCACTCTGCGACGCCGACTGATCATGCGCCTCCCCGGCTACAAAGGCCCTGATGTCTACTCGAGGGGGCTCGACGCGGAGGATGATGCGTTCTTCTTCGTCGACGAGATCGAGAACATCATTCGGCATTGGGTCACTCGTCACCACCACAAACGCCGCCACGCAGGCTTGGTGGATCCTCGCTTTCCCCACGAAAAGCAAAGCCCGAACCGAATGTATGAGGTCTCGGTGGAGGTTCACGGCCTGCCGCGAATGGCCAGCGACCCGTACGCGTTCGTCGAGTTCTTGCCGACCGCCTGGCGCAAACTGCACCACTACGGTTTCGAGGTCGGTAAGAAGCGTCGCTATCGCGGCGATATCCTCAACACCTTCGACGGCCGTGTCTCGCCGTATTCCGGTCACCACGCCGGGCAGTGGCCGATCCGCTACAACCCCGACGACATCACCCTTGTCTACGTTCAAGACCCGCGCACACATCGCTGGCACGAACTCGAGTGGGAGCACGCCCACAAATTCACCGGCCCGATGTCGGAGGACACCTATGCGGTCCTGCGTAAGTGGGCTCTACGCCGGGGCGAGTCACCGGAGCGGACCAAAGACATTCTTGTCGACTGTATTTCGTCGATTGATATGAGCCGCCACGACCGGAACGCTCTCATACGGTCGGTCCACATGTCCGACAAGCGCACGCACGGCACTGCCGACACGATATTGGGTCCGGCACTGGACCCGGACCTTGCCGCGCCGGAAAGCCCACCGAAACCCGACGAATTGGAGGAGATCTCGACCTGGGATCTGTCCGACATCGACGATGTCGTGGGCGAATGCATGCGGGCCGCCGGTGTGGCAGGCGAGCAGGCCGAGCAACTGCGCTCCACCGATCCCGTCGAGGACACCGACAACGAGACGGCGGCAGACGACGAGGAGGAACCCGCCGACGGGTTAGGCGCGTTCACCGCCCGCACACCTGACGGGCTCGACGACGACGATGACGGAGATGGCGGCGAAGACGACGACTATGTCCCAAAAGCACCCGAAATTCGTTGACTGACAACAGAAATGGAGATCGAAGCATGACTCACGCCGGTCGATGGGACCTGACCCGCCGCGAGGGCTGGCGAGCGTTCGTGACATCCGAGCGCAGGGCACGCCCGGACGCGTTGACCGTGCGCGATCTGAACCGGCTGTCCCATGCGGCGCGAGAAGACTATGACGACAGGCGACTGGACTTCCACGCGAACTTCGGAGTCATCCGGACCCCTCAACTGGTTCAGGCACATGCTCTGATGACCATGGTCCTCGACACCGGCTTACGGGTGGACTCCGACAGAGTCAAACCGTCGGTTGTCATCGACGCCGACGCCGGCGTCGGGAAAACCACCACCGTCAACGAATACCTCCGCGAATTCGAACGACGAGAACTGCGCAAGTACGGGGAGCGAACCGATCGGGGACATGACAGGATTCCGGTGTGCCGGGTCGGCATGAGCGCAAAATCCGGACTCAAACCTGTTGTCGCGACCCTGCTCAGGTTCTATGGCGGCGCACAAGCCGACACCGACTCCCTCCGTCGCAACGAACTGTACGAGATGCTGATCGACTACGTCGACGGTACCGAAACCCGCATCATCGCCGTCGACGACATGCATTTCGTCGACCCCACATCGAGAGACGGCCTGACCGTGTCGAACTTCATCAAGGGCTGGTCCAACGACCTCGGTGTCGCGCTCGTCATCACCGGAGTCGCCCTCGCCAGCCGCGGCCTCTACACCGACGGCAAAGCCTTCAACACCACCAGTTCGCAGAACGGACGCCGGTGGACGCCGGTCAACCTGTCTGAATACAAGAACAAGGGGCGCGAGGGAAAACGGGCGTGGAAGGACCTACTGGCTGCCTACGAACAACAACTGGTCCTCGCCGCGCACGAACCCACCGACCTCGTCGCACATGCCCAGTTGATACATGATCGGACACAAGGCTATCTCGTGTCGCTCAATCACCTGATCACGCGCGCCGCGAGCTATGCCATCGCCACCAAATCCGAACGGATCACCGAGGAGATCCTGCGACTGGTGCCGCTGGACTACATCGCACAGTCCTACTGGGAGAACACCGCCGAAAAGAACATCGCCGCATGAACGGGCCGGAACCGGTGCGCCGGCTCCCGTTCGCGGCACGACTCGACCCCGGCCAAACCTTCGAAAGCCTCATCGAATCCATGGCGATCGACTACCACGTCAGCGTTACTGTCATGCTGCGGCGGCTTGACATCACCGCTGAGCGCACCACACACGCCCTGCTGAATCCCGACGCCACTACCATCGCCCACCTGGCCGATGCCTGCGACCTCGACATCGACCAGATCAGGGCCGCGACCCTCGGCTACTACCGAGACGTCGGGGTCGCACCGTCCAACTATGGGCGATCACGCAGCGCCACCGCGCAATGGACACTGTTCACCCGCGACAGCGGTGCCCGCTTCTGCCCCGCCTGCCTGACCGAAAAGCCCTGTGTCACACCAGTGACATGGCACTTGCAGTGGACCTTCGTCTGCCACCAACACCAGGCCGTCCTGGTAGACCGATGTCCCCAGTGCGCTCACGTGCCCCGCTCGGGAGAGAACCGGCGAACCCACCGACTCCAGCCATGGCGCTGTCAGAACGTGATCCGCAGCGGCGGCACGACAAGCCGTGAAGTCTGTGGCTTCGACCTTCGCGACGCCGAACCCACCCCACTGGGCACCGGACATCCACTCTTTGTTACCCAGGCATGGATCGATGGGCTCATCGGCACCCCACGCCGACCATCCTCGGCCACCACGCGCGTCTGCGGAATCGACGTCCCGCGCATCGAAACGCTGCGCGCGCTGTCACAACTGCTGCGGCGCATGGTGCTGCTACGCGTTGACACCATCGATGCGGTCACGCACAACCTCGGCACACCGCGGCGCATCACCACCGGAGTCACCCCACCACCCGGCGACGCCCCAGCCCAATCGATCCTCGCTGCCACCGTGGCGTGCGCAGCCCGCTTCGGGGAGGCCGCGACAATGGCCGTCGACTGCCTGGCCGCGCCCACCCTGGCCCGCGCTGCACACGAGATCGCCCGCTACGCCGACCTCGCCCTCTCGAAGACCCCGCGGGAGGACATGACCGACCGCGCGGCAGACTGGCGTTCGGACACACCGCGAGTGCAGACGCGTCACCGCGCGGGTCTCATCGATGCCATCGACCTCGCAGGCCAGGAACTGACCCCCAGCGACCAACTCACCTTCCGCGTCCACAACCGCATCCCCCGCAGACCCCTACCGTCGACCGTCGCCCTTCCCACCTGGCCGCACACCGCACTCACCGGACTGACCGCTCGCCACATCCCGCAACGCTTGTGGCCCAACGTCATCGCCGCACTCCCACAGAGCACGCATAAAGACACCGGAGCATTCCCCACGGTCGCAGCAATGATGCTCGCCCGAATCGGCACCTACACGCGCTGGAGCCCGATCGCACTGCAACTGGCGCTCCCCTCAACATTCGCCCGCACCCCCCAATCGGTGATGGCACGCCTGATCGACCACAACATGTTCGCAGAAACCGCGATGGTGCTCGATGCCCTTCGCGAATGCCTCGACGACACCCCACCCCCGATCAACTACGCCCGACGCCGATGGATCTTCCGCAAGCTCATCGACCCGGGCCGCGGCTGGCGCCAAGCCTGCCGCGACGCCGACATAGTCGCCACCGACCGCCGCCGAATGTTCCTGGGCCACGCACTCTACGAACTACTCACCGGCAGCGACGCCCGCTTCCGAACGCACCAACCACTACCGGCAGGAGAGATCCGCGTCGCCTACAAACACTTCCTGGCGTTAGAAGCGCGATCCCTCCACAAGTTTCTCCGACATAAAGCCGAAAGCCTTCTCCTGCGCCACAGGATCGACGAACCGATCCAGTGGGCTCCCAGCTTCGACTACGACGACGGATGGCGATCACCAACCCCCGATCTCGAGCGACACCTGCCCGGGTGGACCTCGCCGAGCCGGACCGACACGCTGCGCCAGTCCAGCCGCGACCACACCACTCACCAGGTACTCGACACACTCACCACCGGCGGCTACCTCGATCACATCCTGACCGACATTATCGCCCACCAACGCACCGGAACACTCGTCCACGGACCCACCCTCGACGTGGCCATCGCCGACCTATACCAAGTCACCCACCAGCAGTGGACCTTGGGCGCAGTGGGTAACGAACTGCAACGCCACCTCATCCACATCTTCGGCCCCACCATCGATCTCGACCTGTGGGAACCCCGCGCGCACCCACCGACCCGAATCCTTCCCCAGCAGAGGCCAGCATGACCCAATACCGCACGCCCCATCCCGATCCCACAGTGTTCTGCGTCTGACTTAATTCGGCATTCGGTGCGGAAAAATACCAGCCAGGATGCGGCGTGCCTGAGCGACTGGGAGGTCGGTGCAGGTGTCGAATCAGAGGGTGTCGAACACACGCAGGAAGCGGCGATTGTTGCCGCCGAGTCAGAAGTACGAGATGTGGGTGGCGGTGCTGACCGGCCAATCCACCCAGCGCGAGGCGGCCGAGAAATACCGGGTCGATCGGTCCACGGTGACCACAATCTGTCACACCGCCAAACAGGGTGCGCTCACAGCACTCTCAGCCACCCCGGGACGGCCCGGGCAGAGTCCCGAGCAGGCCGAGATCGCCGATCTGCGTGCCGAGGTCGAACGGCTCCGCGCCACGGTCACCGAGCAGGCCGTCGCCCTGCATCTGCACGAGGGAAAATCGCGCTGGGACTGACCGCCGGCCCGGTCCCAGTGCGTGTGGACGCGTGCGTCAAGGCCGGCCTGCTGGAGTTGATCGACCACGCCGTCGCCGAGGGCTGGTCACGCCGCCGAGCGTGTCGGCTGCTCGATGTCGACGAGTCCCGGGTGGCGGGATGGCAGGCTCGCCAGGCGGCCGATGGACCCGATGGGTTGGTCGATCACAGTCCCGGCGGCACCGCACTGCACGGCATCCTCGATACCGAACGCGCCGCTATCATCGACCTCTACCGAGAGTGGGGTGGGATTGATCGGTCACATCGCAAACTGGCCCACCGCGGTTCCCGGCTGGATCTGGTGCACGTGTCCGATTCCACAGTCCGCCGGGTCCTGCTCGCCGAAGGGCTTGTACTGGAAGGCAATCCACGCCGAGAACCGACTGAGCGGCGGCCGTGGCCGGACTGGCTGGAATGGAAACCCAACAGAATTTGGGCGTACGATTTCACGCACTTCACCCGGGCCAAACGGGCGGTGATCGCGGTACTGGATCTGGTCTCGCGTAAATGGCTGGCCACCCTGTGTTCCCCGGAGGAAACCTCCACCCAGGTCGAGGCCTGCTTCTGGTCGGCGTTGGAATCCGAGCAGCTGCTCGAGGTGATCGATGCCCGCGACACCACCCAGCTGCGCGCCGCGTTGCTCTGCGGTGAACCCGAACCACTCGCCGATGCGATCGGCGCCGGGCAGATCCCGCTGCTGCTCGCGGTCTCGGACAACGGCCCGCAGATGCGCTCACACACCACCCGCGAGTTCCTGGCCGGGGTGCACATCGCCCAACACTTCGGGCGCCCGCACACCCCGACCGATCAAGCCTGGATCGAGACCCTGTTCGGACACGTCAAAGGTGAATGGCCGCACCTGGAGAAGATCGTCGACCCCACCGTGCTCGAGGCCGAACTCGACGCCGTGCGCACCCAGTACAACACCGTCCGCCTGCATGCGGCGATCGGCTACGTCACCCCCGACGACGAACACGAAGGACGTGGCGAAGGCTACCGCCAACGCCGCCGCGACGGGATGGCCCTGGCCCGCCAGAAACGCCTCGACTACCGTCGAGGACAGCAAGGAGAACCATCATGAACGCACACCGTTCTTGGCTGGTATTTAATCCGGCCCGATGCCGAATTAACTCAGACACACCTCAACAGCACTGTTCGCCGACTGCAAGACCCCAAGAACCCGCCGCGCCTACACGGCGAAATGGTCATACTTCATCGACTGGTGCACCAGCCACGACGTTGCCGCGGCACCCGCCACCTCGACCACCGTCATCCGATACCTCTGGGCACGGACCGACATCGATCCGACCACCGGGGTGCCGAGACGCGCGAGGGCCACCATACGAAGCGACTACGCGGCCATCGTCTACGCGCACCGCCGTATCGACCGTGTCTCCCCTGATCCGGCAACCGGTGCGCCGGCCATCCCGATCTGGGCCGACCACCGAATCCAGGACGCACTCAAAGAGATTGACCTTCAATACCCCACCGACGCAGAGCCGGAACCTTCCGTGCGACCACTCCGCGCCGATCACCTCAAACACATGATCGCGACAGCACGCACCAACGCCGCAACATGGGAAGAACGCGCAATGGAGCGACGCGACACCGCGCTGATGCTGCTGCCGGCCATGAGTGGACTCACCGGCCAAGAAACGGTCCAACTACAAATCGCCGAGGTCCACCGGGCCCGACAACAGTGGTGGATACGCGTCGACCGAATCCGCTCTCAGACCAAGCAAGACGCCATCGCCATCCGCCACCACACCGACGTCCACCTCTGCGCCCCATGCGCGTGGGTGCGCTGGCTCGAAGTGCTCGACACCCACGCCACACGACAGCGACCGGGAGTCATCAGACTGCTTGCCCGCCGCGACGAGCAGCGCTGGCACGTCTGCAAGCGCAGACCCGCCATCCACGGTCTCACCGTCGACAGCCCCTGCTTTCCCGGCGGCGCCCCGGGACGCTTCCGCGAAGGACACCTCACCGAGCCAACCGCCACCAGTGCTGTTCGCCGCCGACTCGCGGCCGCCTACCCCGACGTCGACCCGACCGGGTATGGCGTCCCCAACCTGCGCGCCGGCTATCTCGCCGCCGCCATAGACGCCGGAGAAGACATCCGCCAGACCGTCCACAACCTCGGCGTCGCGTCACTGAACATCAACGCTCTCCACCGACTCGATCACCCCCACGACACAGAGGACGACCGTGTACATACACGCTGACGACCAACCCACCCAGACGACAGATGGCCCCGCACGACAATTCCTGATCATCGACGACACCACCCACACGATCCTCGCCGCATGGTGGGTTCTCGACAACGATCCTCTCCACCAGGACAGCAGCCCCAGCGGGCCCCAGCGACAGGAGCAGCATCGCCGACCCCGCACCATCGTGCCGCCGCGATACACCAACGAGTGGGCGTACTTCGTCGACTGGGCCTGCGCATTCGACCACGAGTACCTGCCGACCACCCCAGCAGTAGTGGCGGAATTCCTCGGATTTGAGAACCCGTCCGAATATACGCGCCGTGGCGCAGTGACGGCCATCAACGCCGTACACAGGGCCAATGGGTTCCCGCCGCCCGGACGCAGCATCATGCTGCGCGGCATGCTCTCCCGACGGTTCCGGGATGTCGACCTGGCGCGCCGTGCCATCGCGAACCAGCCCACCACCGGCTCAGCGATGCTCCGAGGCCGTCGCGATGCACTACTGCTGTGGCTGACCGAAATACTGTTGGTCCCCACCTCAGTGATCGCGAACCTGCGCACCGACGGCATTCGAATCACCGAGAACACAATCGAACTCGTCGATCACGACATCGCCGCACCCCTCGATCATGATGACCCCAACGGGTTGTATCGAGTCATCGCACGATGGGCGACCGTCGTAGCACGAGCCGACAACACAGCCGACGACAACTACCCGATGGATACCTTTCCGGACTGCGAAGAACTCACGCCGGCGGACGTCAGGGAAACACTCGCGAGCCGGTCCCAGCCGCTCATCCCAGGGATCGATCAGTGGGGCAACATCTTGCGACGCGGAGATCACAGCGCACGAGGACTCTCCGCAGGGGCGGCACGAATCGCCGTCAATCGCGCACTCCAGTACGGCGTCACCGGGCCGGACCCAATTGCGGGATGACCAGAATGCCATCGTGAGCACAACGACGATGGCGCCGTCGATCCGATCGCAAACTCGTTCGGCTGCAACTCATTCGACCTCAGAACACCGCCACACCCACGACAAAGGACATGGAATGAGAAGAAACAAACTCACTGCTGCCTACATCAAAGACGCCGCTGATGGTCCCTCCACCGATGCGCTCGCACTCCCTGACAAGCCAACCCCTGAAGAGAGGGCGAAACCGACATCGCGGCGCGCGATGAGCGAACGCATCATCGACAGAAGCTTTTGGAACGCTGACTACTCCGACCCGAGATGGGAGAACGTTGCGATCATAAGTCGTCAGATCAAGCGACATCGTCGCGAGCGCGCGGAGGACGACGCCGCCAACAACGAAGACGAATCGCTGAGTCCCACCGTCGACTTCGACGGCTTGGTGCAGGAGCTGACTCAGATGATGAAGAACGCCGACGAGATTCACCGCCTCCGAGCAGAACACGCAGACCGACGGCAACTCGACAAGTAATTGACCGAGTCCAAAGCCGAAGGCTGCCAGCATCACCCAAGCCCGGCGCGGGCGCGACTACCAGCGCAAGACAATGAGCTGACCCAAGAGGAGCGGAAAATGTCCACTACCCACGACCACGGGAGCACTGGCGACAAACGGGTCGACAACCAGACAGACATCGAGTCCTATCGTCGAAAGTGGCGAGCGAAAGCGAGATCCACCAGGCTCACCAACGCTGACCTGCTTTGGCTTCTCGACATCCCCGAGCCAGAAGCACACGGAGGCAACGCACTTGACTCTGACGCCGGCGTGACCGCAGTGACCCACCCCGACACCGGAATCCTACTGCTCGCAATCGGCAGCAAGGTGCACTGCGACGACGGCGACGCGGAAATCACCTGCCTCGACGACACGGAAGTGACCATACAGCTCGCGCAGACCGGCCATATTCGAACCTGTGCGATCTCGGATCTGGTCTTCCAGGCACAGTTCTACGTCATCGAGTAGCGCCCTGTGGTGTCCGCGCGGATGTATGGCTAGTGGCGGTTCACCCACGGCTCGTTCGCGTCCCGATACACAGGATCCGCATCTACCCACCGCGTAACCGGGTATTGGGGCTGAGCCGCTCGGTCTTCGCGCTCGCTTCCCTGATCTGCAGTGGCTCACTGCTTCCCGGTCTTCGAGCATTGCTGCATTGCGGCGCTCTTTGAAGGACAGGAATTCTAGAATTCTTGCCCCTTGCCCTCCTGACATTGAACCCAACGCCGTTCATGCCGCATCGGGGCTGCGTTCAGGCAAGTACACAACTCTATCCGCTGCAAGTCGTAGAGAGTTCGCCAGCGAGGATCGACTGCTTACAACTTCAGTCCTCAGATCGATACTGGCCACTGCGCTGCTGAAAATATGATCACCGGAGACGACTACCAGGCCACTGAATCTTTCAGCCACAGACTCATCCAGAACCGAAAGAAGTGCCTTGTCTGCGCCATCTGGGCCTGATTGGACCACAACCCGCACTCTCGGCCATTCGGTCATTACTTCTAAGAAATTGATATGGCTGATTCCGACAACAACTTGGTCGAGATCTGTGCAGCAAATAGCCTGCATAATCTTCGGTCGAATCGAGCTCGTCTGGCCGGGGCTAATGCGACCAGCTCCGATTGCATTTTCGATATCGACCAGAACAAGACGACGTCGAGTACGAATCGATGTGAACGATGGAACCTCAGCGTTAGGTAAATGGCGTCTCCGTGTCATAGTCCAATTTCAGCCCAACTTTGGAGCTGGCGGTAGTTCGCGGAAGCGAACCTACTCGGCTACGTCTATGAGTGGACAAACTGAGCCTCTGACCGGGCGTCGACGACCGAGTCCGGGTCCGTCGCTGACCGCCTTGGTGACAAATCGGGAAGGGGTGATCAGCATGCCCCGGTGGTAGTGGGCCGTCACGGCGATCTGACGCTGCGACGCTATGTCGAAGCGCTTCTCACACTGAACGTATGCTGCAATAGTCTCCTAAATTCGACGCCCGACGCTGCCGAAACCGTATAGAAGTCTTCGATGGCTAGCTTCAGCTGTGGTCCACGAGCGAGCTGGCTGAGATTCTGGATCGCGACAGCATCGAGCTAAGCGCTTTCGGAGTCGCTGACAATCAACAAGTCCACGAGTTGCTGCAGAGTTCGGTATTCACTCACAGAGCACAGAGCACAGAGCACAGAGCACAGAGCACAGAGCACAGAGCATCGGCTCGACGCGCAATCGGCAATCACTGGTCTCTGTTCCCTGACGCCGCAATTCGCTGCGCGCTGTCCCGTTGGTGTCGGTCGAACAGTGACGTCCAATTGGGATGCTGCCGCCGGATGTGGTTGTCGACTTCACGGACATCGCTGATCGTAAGTACATGGTGATCGACCAACCAGCGGCACAGAATGCGTGTAAGACCGCGCGGGTTCTCTCGCCTGAGCCTTACTAAGTCGAAGTGCTTACCCATCTGGTTCGCCAGGTTATTGATGACCCCGTTTTCGGTAATCATGTCGTCGAGGTACTTCTTGATGTAGTCGCGGTTGACAATCTCGGGATCAGGGACGCCGAGGATTGCCTCGTGTTCTCGGAAGGCCAACCAATAGCGAGTGGATCGGTGTGCGCGGAGGTACTTCTTTAGTTCCGCTGTGATATGCGCGTTGTCATCTACTTCGCGCATCGCGTGTCCCGTCGGTACGAGGGTTCCGGACATGAAGTCTTCCTCGTCAGACCCCTCCTTTACTCCGGGGGTGTCGACGAATAGCACGTATGAAGGTCGATCCGATGCGATCGCCCCGGGGGGCGGGCCGACGGCGATGCGGTAGCGCGCGGCAGGTTCGGTTAGTACGAAGCCGCGAGTGTTGGCTACTTCACGGGCGACCTCTTCAGGCTCTCGCTCGTCTCGGGGCAGTTTGTCGAGTACCGCCCCGTATTGACGGCTCCCCAAACGGTTTTGGGGGTCTTCGGCGTCCCGCTTGACTGCATTGTAGGCCAAACTCGTTGACTTCCCGGGCACACACATCGCGACGTAAACGGCGTAGCCGCTGTAGTTCACCAAACGCAATTCACCGCCGCGTTGGAGGTCCCACAGCAGTCCTGGGCACCACGAGTTGCTGAGGTACTTGTCGGCTTCGATGCGATTCAGTGTCCTGCGGTCGAAGGCGGTGAACGTGTTGTTGGCGGTGAACCCTTGGATGCCGGTGTCAAGCGGTGGGGTCACAAACGCCGGAGTAATAAACGGATAGGTGGATTGGTCATCCCGCGACATTGGTCATCCTTCTCATGTTGGTGGGTTTGACACAGCCGGATGCGGGTCAGGTGGCGTCGCGGATGTGCACCACCACGACGGTGACGTTATCGGCATTTGCGGCCGAAGGTCTTTTCTGATGCGCCTGGAGCGCTGCCCGCACGAGTTTCGATGCCTGAGTGGAGGGGGTGGCGTCGATGTGTGCGCTCAGCGTGGCAGCGATCGCGTCGGCGGGGTTGATTGATTCCCACACTTCGAGAAATCCGTCGGTGACCATCACGTAGATGTCGCCTGGGGTGGCCAGTTCGGTCCAGGTCGAGACTCGTGGGGACTGTTCGGCGCGGTCGGCAAAGAAGCCGACAGCGTTGGTCAAGGCCGCGTGATCTGGGTTGGTGGCCGTGACCGGGGCGATTGCCATCGGGGCTTTGCTGTGCGTACGGCGGACCTTGAATACTTGGCTGTCGCCGACGTGTCCCCCAGTAATGGTGGCCGTGTCTGCGTCGTACGCGAGGACGTCGAGTGTGGTGGCAGCGGTGCGGACGGGTGTCCTCCGCAGACGTCGAAGGGCGTGGTCGACGGCGTCGAACACCTCGCGCACCTGGTGTTCGGTGTGCACATGTGGCAGGTAGTCGCGCAGCACGGAGCGGATTGTGGCGGCGGTGGTCACGCCGTCGTCACCACCGCCGACGGCGTCCGCGATCGCGGCTGAGGTGCCTTTGATCAGGAAGACGTCGTTGTTGTTCGGTCGGGTCCCTGCTGAGGTTTCTCCAGCGGCGACGAGAATAGGCGGGACTGCGGTGATCCGGGAGTGCATGGCCGGCATACGCACATCCTTGAGAGGATGCCCGAGCTGGAGTTGGTCTTTCGAATCCGCACGCGCGTGGTTGATCGTCGGGGCCTGACTGTGTCGTCTCGACGCTTGATCGCCGGGGGCGGGAGTCGCTTCCAGTTGGTAGTCCATCTGCCACACCGTCTCGCCGAAGACGACGACGTCGGCGTTGTGCACGACGGCGGGTGGATCGCTTGGTTGGTGCCGACGACCAGAGACGAGGGTTAGTGCGTCTGAGGCTGCCTGTAGCGTCCACAGTCCTGTCAGTCGATCTCGGATCAAGACTGCGTGGCTGCGGCTGACGGTGTCGTGGGCGATGATGAGGTCGCTGTGACGGGACCGTCCGAGGCGGATGATGTCGCCGGTCAGTGCGAGTGCTGGCTGACGGGCGTCGAGTTGGTTGCGCAGGTAGGCGGAGATCGGTTGCTGGCTTTCGGGTGGCATGACTTTGCTCGTGATCTCGTCGTCAGGGTCTTGCTGCTCGTAGTCCGGGTGGCGGACTGTCTGTGTGTCGAATCGGTCGGTCCGCTCGGCGATGTCGGTGAACGGTCCTGGTTGCAAGGGTGCTGCCTGGTAGTGAGCGTCGCGGTCCTTTCTGGTCGTGGGCATCGTTCCGTTGCCGATGGTGGATCGCTGCGGCACCCTGAATGCGGTTGACTTCCAGGCGATCACGCCGAGCGCGAGCGCAACGAGGAGCAGCACGATCGCTACCGCCAAGTGATCGAGCACGACCGCCGGGATCGCTAGCAGCAATACGGCGACACCAGCAATGGTGACGCCACGGCGTGCACGAGTGGTGGCACCGGGATTCGTCGGTGGCTGCGACGATGTCGGCCCGTCGGTGGGTACTACGGAGTCGAGATGGGCTCGGTTGCGGCGCAGTCGTGTTCGATTCATGAGAACTCCATCAATGTGCGGTGACCAAGGAGGGTGCGTCGGGATCATCATCATCAGGACGAAGGTAGGCAGAGTGTTGTGTGCTTGCGCTCCACGATGGGTCCTGCTGCCATTGTTGCTGCGGTACGTGTCCGTTCTGTTGTTGCTGCTGAACGGCGTCGTCGATTGTCTCTAACGGCTTGAGAACGGGATTGGCCTTCTGGTAGCGGGTGAAGCCGCCGACCAGCAGGTCGGCGGGAACCTTCCCGTCCGGAGTGGCCTTCTCGATCTCTGCACGCACATATGACAGCTGCTGACGTAGTTCATCGAGGGTGTTGAAGGCGGCTTCCTGGCGAGCCACGAGGCTGCCGTCGCTGGCAGCGAAGTGGCGCTCTTCAGGTGTCGGGCTTAGGGAGCGCTGCAGTAGAGCTTCCAGGGTTGCAGGCACATGTGCGATGTGGTTCGACAGTGGCGGTGGCGGCTGTTGGCGCAACGTCGTGTAGATAGCGAGCGCATCCGGATGTCTCGCGACGATGCTGGGCAGTTGTGCACCGTGAGCCTCTGCTTCGGCGCGGTGCGGTGGTTGCCCGGTGATCATCTCGTACAGCGTGGCCGCCCACGCATACACGTCAGCGGCCACGAGGTGGGTCGGCCATAAATCGCCGGGCGCGTCCTGCTCGGGTGGGGCGTAGTAGGGGCTGCGCATGCTGATCCGAGAACTGGTGTGGCCCTGCTCGTCAAGAGGACGCGACAGCGCCCAGTCGAACACCTTGGGTGTGCCGTCGTGATCGACACCGACATTGGCGGGTTTGATGTCGAGATGCACTCGTGCCGAGTCGGGGACGCCGGGTTCGACGCGGGTCCACACCGAGCCGACCGCTTCGAGGATCTGCTCAGCGATGTCGAGCGCGTCACGAAGTGTGAAGGCGTTGTCATCGATCAGTTTGTTCTGCCAGGTCTTAAGTGTGTATGGGTACTTCTTTGTGATGATAACTACCTGGTTCTGGAAGACGCCGCTGAAGTAGACGCGGGCGATATTGCTGTTGATGGGCTCGCCGGGAGGGATGGCGTGCAGTTCAGCGCGTCCTTGCGCCTTCTGCTCTCGGCGGAGGCGATCGGCAGCGTTGTACACCTTGAGCACATATTCGACTCCATTATTGGCGGCGGCGTCGACGGCGATATAGAGCTTTCCGTCATGGGTGTCTCCCCACACGGACTTGATTTCCCATTCGCGGTCAGAATTGTTGTCCATCAAAGTGTTGTCAGGGAAGC
Source organism: Gordonia sp. NPDC003424 (assembly GCF_053588655.1). Lineage (NCBI taxonomy): Bacteria > Bacillati > Actinomycetota > Actinomycetes > Mycobacteriales > Gordoniaceae > Gordonia > Gordonia sp. NPDC003424. The sequence continues at coordinate 82,438 of NZ_JBSFQJ010000022.1, read as the reverse complement.
GTTTTCCGACTCCGATGCCGTAGCCGTCGCGGGGCGCGCGGTCGGGCTCGGGTGCTGGTATAGGTGCGGGGGGCCGTGGAGGTTTCGATGGTGTACGCGATTCGGTGTCGAGTGCGTCGTCGTCAAACGGGCGGTACTGGGTGACTCTGCTGACCGGTGGGCGCGGTGTGGTCGGTGGTCGGTCGCCGCTGGCCGCGTCGTGCCAGCGACGGCTGCGTGAGCGCAGATGCGCGAACGAGGCTTGCAGGTAGCGGCGGGCGAGGTCGTTGACGCCAGGGTCATCGGCGGCTTGGGCGCGTAGCGCGGCGCGGGTGTGGCGGGCGGCGTGTTGTGCGGCGTCGGCAGCGACCTCGTACTCGTGGTCGCGGGTTTTGGCATCCATGCGGTTGCGGTGTTCGCGTTCGTCAGTGGAGTGTGCAACTTCGGCCAGTTCTCCCAACGCCCGGCGTCGAATCTGTTCGGTCTCGGCATATTTGGTGGCGGCGGCTCGGCGCGCGTTCTCCAGGTACGGGGTGTGGGGGGAGAACAGCTTCAGCAGTAATGGAGTGAGATCGACGACGAGGATCACCAGGGTGATCCCCACCCACCAGGACAAGTAGCCCCAGTCGTGGGAGACGAGGCTGACCAGTGCTTTGTGTCGGGTGGCCGCGTTGGTGTCTGCCTTGTTCACGGCCGCGTAGTCGGCGACCTTTCTGTCGATCTCGGCCTGGCTACTGTTCTTTAAGTCAGTCACCCTCTGCTGCGCAGCAGCCGCCGCATCTCGCGACGTGGCGGCTGTCCTCGCAGTGCTCTCTTTGACCTGCCCTGCGTCGCTCTCGGCGCAGATCGAGCGCCCATCAAAGGGTTCGAGGCAGTTGGCAGAATTCGGCGAGGGACCCTCGACGCCGGTTCCGCCCGTTCCCTGATACTCCCGCTCCCACGCGGTGTAGGCCTTGGCCGCTTCGGTGGCGTCGCGGTTTCTGTTCTCGTTGGCGGTGTCACGCGCCATCTCTGCGTCTTTGATCTTTTGGGCGTATTCGGCTTCGACGGTGTTGCTGTAGGCGGTGACGTTTTGAGATTGGATCGTTTCCATCTCGCGATCGATCGCGGAGGTAAACAGCGCGAGGGCAACTGATTCGGAGATAACGTAGCCGACGACGACGGCCATGAAAATGCGGGCGGCGTAGAACCAGAGGGTCTGCCACATTCGCTTTGCCCAATGCTGGGGCCCTGTCAGCAGCTCTCCGTAGTTGATCGAGGCGGTGATCCACCGGTCGATGCAGAACACCGTGGCCGCCCACAGTGTGGCGAGAACGAAGATGAACCAGTAGAGGCGGTGCTGGTAGTTGATCGACCACGCCGCGACGATCACACCTCCGAACGCCAGGGCCGAGGTGAACACGACGCTACCGCCCTGGGAGGCGAGTTTGGCGGCGTCGCTGCTGTTGTCGATCCATGGCATGTGGGCTCCGCCGATGCGTATCAACGCTTTGGTCAGCCACGAGCAGTCGGTGCTGGGGTTGAAAGCGTGACGGCCAGTGGGGATGTCGCTGCTCATGGCAGGGCTCCTCAAAGTGTGTTGGAACCTGAAATCGTTACATAGGCGTCGCAATGGTGCTGAACGAGATCACGGTTTTGGATTGCTCGGTGGACAGTTGGCCGCCGCGAGATAGAAGGTGGCGGACTGGCGGCTGGGAGTGGTGCCGAAGGTGAGGGTGTCTGCGTCCGACAGTCGGTTCCAGGTGCGTCGGGCGACCTGGTGGCCGTTGATCAGTACGCCGGTGCTGCTGCAGTCCTGGTACCACCAAACCCCATCGTGGAACGCGATGGTGAGGTGGTGGCGGGAGACGTGCGGGTCTGCGCTGATGGTGATGTCGCAGTCCGTGGATCGTCCGACTGTGATGTCGGTGCCGACCAGGTTGTAAGGGTGGGCGTCGGGGCCGACGAGAACTGGACCGACGCGGGGTGTGGCGGCGCGGTGGGTACGGTCAGCGATCTCGTCGTTGTAGGGGCGGGTCCGTTCGAGGGAGGTGGTCGAGTGGGGGTGGACGGCGCCAGTGAGGACGAAACGGTGTGCGTGCACTGCGGGGTTGGGGACGATCTGGATCAGAGTGGGCAGGCCGCTGAGGGTGCGTGCGTGGTAGCGGCGGGCGACGTCGGTGGTCTCACGGGTGAGGTCGCTGACGACGTCGTTGATTTCGAACTGGTCGAGCAACTCGCGGTAGTCGGCGGGGTGCAGTTCGATCGTGATGATGTCGGGCAGATACCAGTGGTGATCGGGGTGGCAGCTGGCCAGGGTGTGCAGTTGTTGGGCGGCGTTGTCACAGATGGTCAGGGGCGAGACGTATTGGGGGCGTCGCCATTCGCCGCGTATGAGTTGGATGGCGGCGACGATGATCAGTGCGGACATGATCAGCAACGCGGTGCCGCCGGCGATGCCGCAGGTGAATGCGAAGGTCAGCCACAGCACGGCGAAGGTGGCGACTATGGCGCGGGTGTGGGGTGCCCAAGCGGCCATCCACTGTCGGATTGCGATCAGCGTGTGGCCGACGGGAGCGAGCATGGCGCGAATGGCGGCGAGGTTCATAGTGATGGCGTCTTTCGTGTGGAGCGCGGGTGAGTGATACAGCGAGCATCGAGCTCTCATGCGGCGCCTGTGAACGGGTCGGGACGCGGCAGTGACCTCGCGATCGCACCTGTCATTAGGCACGGGCCGCCGATTACGACATCCCCTCGGAACGTCAGCGCAGGGTTCGCAATGATCTCGTCAGGCGACAAGTCTGCGATCAGGTTGAATATGTCCGCGAGAACCATTGCCGCCCAGGGGTTGGGACGGTGGTCTGCATGACGGTCACTATTCGTCCAAACCGAGACAGCAGTGGCACCGGCCCGTACGGTGCGTGCGCGAGCGGTGCTGCAGGCGAGGACGCGCAGCACTTCGGGCGGCGGGTCTGCATGTTTACCGGCGAGGCGGGCGGTGAACGGCGTGACATCGTAGGCTAGACCGGCGCGGATGAGGAGTGCGTGGAATGTATTCACAAGTGCCACTCCACTGCATTGGCGGGACTGATAGTAGTTCGCGCTTGCGCACCTACGACCTGCGGCCGTGCCCGAATGGGATCTGCAATGACCGGGACCAAGCGGCCTAACCGAGTCCCCGATCGACTGGGCAGACGACGACTTCAACATTGGCGTCGAACGGCTGACCCGCCACCACAAGGCCAAAGAGCACCAGCAGCTCGCCATCAACAAGGTCTTTGCCGTCTTCGCCATCGGCAATGATCGCGGCAACCTGATCATGGCCCGGGGTACCGGCAAGACTTTCGCCGCACTTCGGATTGCCGAGCGCACCGCCACCGCGAATGGTGGTCGAGCGAGAACTGTGTTCTGCGTGCCGTCGATCTCGCTGCAGCACATGCATCCTGATATTGGAGCGCCGATCTCGGACTCAGGACGGTTCATGACGGGAACCCGCAATACCCGGTAGTGTGCGAGGATCCCACTGGGCGGAGCCCGGTCGCCAAGGCGGCGATGTGACGACACGTGGTTGTGTCCTGGCAATGATGATCAGGAGGGAGTCAGGGTATGACGGGCCTTGATGCTGACCTGATACTGATTCACGGGTTTTGGTCCAAGCCGGATACCTGGGATAATTTCGCGGACGCAATAGGGCACGACACACAACTCGGTGGTATTCGCTTGCACCGTTTCGGCTACGAATCGCCAAAAACTCGCTTGCCATTTTCCCATGCCCGGATCCCGAATTTTGACGACATTGCTCAATCAATTCCTGCATATATCGCCGCCAACGCTCCTGCCGGCAGTCCCATCGCCTTCGTTACACACAGTCAAGGAGGGCTAATTCTGCAGCGGTACTTGGCGTGGATGCTTATCGAAGGCCGCGGGCGAGAATTGGAGCGCATTCGGTTAGTAGTTATGCTTGCGTGCCCGAATGAAGGATCTGAGTTCCTGCGGCCCCTTCGAAAGCTTGTGCGATTCTCTCGACATCCTCAAGCTGCCCAACTCGCTGTGCTGAACACGGCAGTAGGTGAGGCGCGCAAAATTGTCCTCCGACAAGTTGTTAGCGCCACGACGGTTGATGATCGGAACTGTCCGATCCCGCTATACGTGTACTCTGGCCGCACCGACAACATTGTTACCAAACAATCTGCCCAAAGTGTCTTTCCTGAGGCCGAGTCTTTGCCTGGTGACCACTTTTCTATAATCGACCCACGTTGCGACGGTAATCTAACGGAACCCACAATCGCAGGCCACCTTCTACGTCATTTATCACCGACGCCGCCGGTGCGTGACCTTACAGGCGCGCTAGGCGAAGACCTCGACGCAAGAAGGCAGAGCAGTCGTATTTCGTACTTGTATGGCTTGCCGGCAGCGGTGAGCGATTTCGTGGGCCGAAACAACGAACTTGCAGCGATACGACATGCTCTCGTATCGGGAAGTCCATCTGCGCCCTACATTGCAGCTATCTCAGGCAAACCCGGCGTAGGAAAGTCTGCGCTCGCCATCCAGGCGGCGCAGTGCGTTGCCGGTCATTTTAGCGACGGCCAGTTGTACGTAAACCTTCGCGGGCAAGGTGGCGAGGCGCTGGACCCGATGGAGGTCATAACCGGGTTCCTTCTTGCGCTTGGCGTCAAGCGCGATGAGTTGGGCCGTCGCGACGATCTTGTCGCTCAGTACCGGTCAGAGCTATATACGCGACGCTGCCTCCTGGTCATAGACAATGCTGCCGACGAGTCTCAAGTTCGCCCACTCGTACCGTCAACCCCGCGCTGCGCCATGATCGTGACGTCAAGGGCCGTGCTCGCGGCGCTCGATGGTGCGACAAAGTTTGATCTCGATCTAATCGGGATGGAAGAGGGCGTAGCCCTGCTTTCCGCCGTCTCGGGCAGGGACCTGACTAACGATAGCGACGCGGAAGTGGTGGTGAGCCTTTGTGGCTACTTGCCGCTCGCAGTGCGAATCGCAGGAGGGTTGTTAGCGCAGAGGCGTTATTGGACTTCGGAGCGGTTACGAACCGAATTGTCTGACGAGCAAAGTCGAATCCGCAAGTTGACAGTGGGAGACTTGGATATTCGAGCGTGCTTCGGCCTGTCACTTCAAGGACTTGAGGCGTTTGACCTAATGGCTTTTCGATCGCTAGCTATTTCTCCCGTTCAAAGGTTCACGGTCCACTCAGCAGCCGACATCTTGGACTATGATCAATCCAAAATGGAGATTGCATTAGAACGTCTGTTCAATGCTCAACTTCTTGAGGCGCGCACAGATGGCTACTTCATGTTCCATGATCTTATCAGGCTGTACGCGAAGCAATTGCCAGGTGACAAGGCCGCGCAATCCATTGCAATTGGTCTCGAAATCGAGTCCCGAATGGCTTCGGAGTTTGAGGAAGCGTACATTAATAGCGCGCGTCTCCTTTACGCTACGACTCAGGTCTGGAACGAGGGAGATTTGAGCGTCCGCACGAGGTTCGACGATCTGTATGTGGACCAAGTCCTGTTATCAATCAGCGATGTGTCCCGTCTGAGTACTTCGGTGGCAGCTCTATATTCTGTCAGTAGGGGTATTATTTTCGGAGATCCGGGCGCAGGAAAGTCGATGCTAGCTCAGCGATTGGTATCTGATCTCCTAACCCCCGCCACACTGAGTGAAATCGGTCAGCGCGTGCCTTTTCTCATTCGGATGCGAGACTGGCGTGAGGGTGAAAACGCCTTGGCCTTCGTAGTGCGAGAGGTACGCCGTACATTCCAAATCGAGCTGACGCCAGCTGTGCTCGAACTTCTGATTCACTCTGGCAGAGTAGTCCTCGTGTTCGATGGCCTGGACGAGATTTCGCAGTCTCTGCGGTCGTCAGTCTCCCGAGAGCTCGGATTCCTGTCGGATAGCTACCCGTTATTGCGGCTACTTATCACGTCCAGGCCAATCGGGTTTGTACCCATTCCCACGGCAGGCGCCTTTGAGATGTACCAAATCGCGCCATGGTCGAAGGCAGAAGCGGTCCATTTTGCAGCGAACTATTTCCGCATTCTCGGCCTCGACAGCCAGGAGGATGAGAGCCTTGAACGCCTCAGCCATGGCTTCGCGCGTGAATTGGAACGCCTCGACACTCTTGGTTCGAATCCGTTGCTCATTGCACAACTAGCGTGGATCTATCGCTCCCAGGGTTACTTGCCACAGCGTCTCGCCGATCTGTATTCGCATGTCATTGTGCAGGTGTTCGAGCGATGGGACCGAGCGAGGGGAATCGACCCAGGCCCTTACGTTGGCGTTTACGGCCAGCGCGTATTCGAGATCCTCGCGGGCGAATCGTTGTTCAGCGAACGATGGCAGAGAGGCTTGCCAAGCTCTTGGGTGTGGAGGACGGCGAGGAACTGGATCGAGTCCACAGTCGGGGTGTCGGCGGACGAGGCCGCTGCTTTCGCCAGCGATTTCGTGGATTTCTATCGCGGTCGGGCAGCGCTGCTGGTTGAGATCGATATCAGCGACCACGAAGAACCTATCTTCGCGTTCGCAACTCCGGTACTGAGGGATTATCTTGCAGCGACATACTTGGTCAGAGTCTCTTCGATAGAGGACTTAGGTAAACGCATAGTGCAGCTTGTTGAGTGGCAGCCTTCGAGCCAAGTGCCCGAATTAGTTCTTCAAGTGGCGGAGTGGAGGCTCGAACGCGGTGCCGAGAGGGTGGCGGTACTCGCCTTGGATGCGGCGCGAGGACAGCGTGGGGAGGCCCTAGTAAAAGAGTTGTTGCGGTCTGTTGCTTTCGACCTGCGCATCCCGCCAGCACTGATCGAGTCGCTGGATAATCCCTGACGAGGGTGGCGCCGCCTCGCGTCGGCCTCCCGGGTCGTAGCAGCACTCTGCCGGGTGTCGATGAATGAGCGGTGGCCCTGTTCGCGGCCGGTCGCTTCGACCTCAGGCAGACAGATTGTGACTGCCCACGGTTTGGATATCGTCGGGATCAGTTGGCCGACAATCTGGTTCGATCCTGGGTAGTTGCGTGCCTTTCAACTGACTATTCGTACGCCTGCTGTGTGTCGTAGCAGAAGAAACTTAGGATGATTAAAACTTGAAGTCGGATCCCCATTGGAACCAAGATTCGCAGACGAGGATACTGACACGCTTAGCTGGAAAGCCGAACTGACAGAAATTGGAAACACGCAGGTTGGCGAGGTCGAGACTGACAAAAGGAGATGGAGCCTACACCCTGCCACTACCGCAGAATATGTCTGAATGCCACCAGGACACACACAGATGGAGCGGTGGCAGCCGCAACGGAAAGGCACACAAGCTGCGCAAGTCGCGTGACGTCCATCGACCACTTCTCGAGCGGTAGCGTCACCTTCATGACCATTACGACCTCCTTGTCGTCCGACACCCGGCCGGCGTGACCGCATCCTGGAACACATGACGGCCCCGAGATGACCGTCGAGCAGTTCGCCCGCGGCCCGGTGTGGGCGGCCGCGGCCGCTCAGGGCGTGCTGCTGACGGTGTTCTCGACCGGCTACGACTACCACCGCGACGAGCTCTACTACCGGATGCTCCGGCCTGCCTGGGGTTATGTCGACCAACCTCCGCTGACGCCGGCCATCGCCCGGATGACACTGCACCTGGCCGACGCGGAATGGGCGCTGCGCATCCCCGCGACGCTGGCGTCGGCACTCTCGGTCGTCGTCGTAGCGATGATCACCTGGCGGCTGGGTGGCGGCCGCACCGCCCAGGCCCTGGCAGCCTGGGGTTACGCCACCGCGATGCTGCCCCTGATGCTCGGCCACGTCCTGTTCACCTCGACGATCGATTTGCTCCTGATCTCGCTGGTGGTGTATGCCCTGGTCGTGGCGGTGCACGGCCACGACCGCTGGTGGGTGGCGGCGGGTCTGATCGCGGGTCTGGCCACCTACAACCGGTGGTTGATCGTGACGGTGGTCGGCGGGCTGGTCGTCGGACTGCTCCTGCTGGGTCCGCGGCAGGCGTTCCGGACACCGTGGCCGTACCTCGGCGGCGTCGTCGCGGTGATCGTGGGCCTACCGAACCTGCTCTACCAGGCCCAGCACGGATGGCCGCAGCTCGAGATGGGCTCGGCGCTCGGCGCGCACAACGCCGCGGGTGTGCGCAGCGGCTTCGTCCTGATGCTGATCGTGATGCTCGGCCCGCCGCTGGTGGCGGTGTGGGGCACCGGGATCGTCTGGCTGCTTCGGTCCGAGCGGCGCCACGTCGACGGCTGGCTCGTGGTCGGCTTCGCCGTTCTGTTGGTGTTCACCTTCGTCGGCGGCGCTCAGCCGCACTATCCGGTGCACCTGTTGTCGGTGATGTACGCCGCCGGGTGCGTGCCCGTGGCACGGTGGGTGTCGGGCCATCGACGCCGACAACAGTTGGTGCTCTGCGTGGTCGCCATCAATGCCGCGGTGTCGATCGTGCTGGCGTTGCCGGTCATCCCGCTGCGCGTCGTCGGTCGCACCCCGGTGGTCCACGCCGGACCGATGGTTGCCGACCAGATCGGCTGGGACCGGTACGTGGCGCAGATCGCCCGGATCTACCACGATCTGCCCGCGCCGCGACCGCCGATCCTGGCCTCGAACTACGGGGAGGCCGGAGCGCTGGCCCGGTACGGTCCCGCACTCGGCCTGCCCGCACCATACTCCGGTCACAACGCGCTCCACGACCAGCGCCGCCTTCCCGAAGACACCGCCGCGATCCTCCTCGTCGGCGGTCAACTACGTAGGGCCGCAAAACTTTTCAGATCATGCACAATTCTCGGGACACTCGACAACGGGCTCGGCGTCGACAACGAGGAGCAGGGTATGCCGGTCGCCCTCTGCGAACATCCGCACGACCCGGGGCAGCTGTGGCCGGCGCTTCGCCACCTGGACTGAGGTCACCGGCGTCGTCGTCCGCTTTCGGCCGCGGAGCGCGGCACACCGAACTTTGACAACCTGCTGCCGCGCAACCCGCGGTCTCGTAGGTTGGAGCGTAGCCTCCAACGACGAAGGGCGGCCTGCCATGGCGATCACTGACATTCCGGTGTACGCGCACCTCACCGAGGCAGACGTGGAAACGTTGGGCGCTGAGCTCGACGCCATCCGGCGCGACATCGAAGCCGCGCGCGGTGAGTCCGACGTGCGTTACCTGCGCCGGACGATCATGGCCCAGCGTGGTCTCGAGGTGGCCGGTCGCGCGATGCTGCTCGGCGCGCACAAGCGCGGTTTCTGGTGGGGTTCGGCGGTGTGCCTCGGGTTGGCCAAGATCGTCGAGAACATGGAACTCGGGCACAACGTCATGCACGGGCAGTGGGATTGGATGAACGATCCCGAGGTGCATTCGACCACCTGGGAGTGGGACAACGCCGGCACCTCGCGACTGTGGAAGCACACGCACAACTTCGTGCACCACAAATACACCAACGTCCTCGGAATGGATGACGACGTGGGTTTCAACCTGCTCCGCGTCACCCGGGATCAGCGGTGGACACCGTTCAACGCGGGCAACCTCGTCTACAACACGCTGCTGACGATGCTCTTCGAGTACGGGGTGGCGGTCCAGCATCTGGAGATCGGGCGCGCCATCAGCAAGTGGAACCGGCCGTGGTTCGACCGCGAGACCTTCAAGGCCGACGCCGCTGACGTCGGCCGCAAGATCGGCCGTCAGGTGGCCAAGGACTACGTCGTGGCACCGCTTGTCGGAATCCCGTTCGGTGGAAAGCAGGGCTGGCGCAGCGCACTGACCGCCACGCTGACGGCGAACCTGATCCGCAACGTGTGGACGAACGCGGTCATTTTCTGCGGCCACTTCCCCGACGGCGCGGAGAAGTTCACCAAACAGGACGTGGACAGCGAGACGCAAGCCGAGTGGTATCTCCGGCAGATGCTGGGCAGTGCGAATCTGTCCGGCGGCCCGGTGGTCGACTTCCTGTCGGGCAACCTCAGCTATCAGATCGAGCATCACATGTTTCCCGACCTGCCGTCGAACCGGTTGTCGGAGATCGGCATTCGGGTGCGCGAGCTGTGCGACAAGTACGACCTGCCGTACACGATCGGACCCCTGTACGTGCAGTACGCGAAGTCGTGGCGGACGATCGCGAAGCTGTCGCTGCCGAACAAGTACCTGCACGACACCTCCGACGACGCGCCCGAGACCGCCAGCGAGAAAATGTTCGAGGGCACCGAGTGGGCCGAACCGCGCATCGACGAGCGGACCGGTCGGCGGTTCGGCCTCAAGACCGCCCGGAAAGCGGTGCACGCTCGGCGTCGTCGCTGAGGACTCGACGCCGCTGGACGGCACCTGCCACCGGATCTTCATCGGGCAGGGTCGGGTGCGGCGGTTCTTGCTTTGTGCGGCGAAAGTATCCGCCGCACCGACACAAATGCGCCGCGTCGACGATGCACCCCGCGGTCGGCGGGCTCAGAAAAACGCCGGCCGGAACGTGGTGTACCAGGACTGCTTGAAGTCGCGCTCCCAGTAGTCCCACCAGTGGGTGCCGTCGGGCGTGATGTGGGTGGTCAGCTTGACGCCGGGGACGAGTGCCACCCGCGGGATGTAGAGCTGCGTGCTCACCGAGGCGGCGGTCTCCAGCGGCACCATCTGTGTGAACCGGACGGGATCGAATGACGGGCTGCCCGGGTTTACCCGCGGGTCGTATCGGCTGCCCAGACCGGACCCTGCCGAGAGGTAGACGTACTTGCCCGCGAGGTTGTTCGCGCTGAGGAACGGGTCGTTCGCGAACCACTCGCCGAACGGGTAGAAGCCCCACATGTTGATCGGATTGCCGCCGACCTCGACCACCGACAGTTGAATGCCTTGGTTGAAGCCCGGGGCGGTGACCGTCGGGTATCCGCTGTAGGACGCCACGGAGTTGTAGAACCCGGGATGACGCGACGCGAGGTTCAGTGCCGACGTGCCCGACATCGACAGGCCGGCGATCCCGTTGCGGCGATTGTCGCTGTTGTGCCTGCGTGCCATGTACTCGGGCAGTTCGCGGGTCAGGAACGTCTCCCACTGATTGACGCCCAACTTCGGGTCCGGGCGTTCCCAGTTCGTGTAGAAGCTTCCGGCACCGCCGAACGGCATGGCCACATTGGTGCCCCTGCCCACCATGAACCTGTCGACGTCGGTGTTGATCAGCCAGCCGCTGTCGTCGTTGGGCGCTCGCAGCCCGTCGAGCAAATACAGCGTCGGTTTCAGCCCGCCGCCACCGTCGATGATGCGGACCGGGATGTTGCGTCCCATCGCCGCCGAGTAGACCAGCTCGGTCGTCCCCGCGGCGCGGGCCACGGGCGCCGTGACCGCAACGATGCCCAACGCCACCATCAGGGCCACAAAGCCGGCGATCAAGCGAGTTCGAGCGAGAGTCACCATAGGGTCGTCCCATCGTCGGACCAGGTTTCGGCTCACCGGTCGCGTGTGTGCCGAGCCTAAGGTCCGATGTGGTTGTTGTGAAGGCCAATGACCGAACCGTGACGTGAGAATCGACGTGGTCACGGACAGATGCGGCATGTCGGGCACGCGGGAGTGCGCCACTGGCGACTCCGGCGACGTCTCACAGGCGCCGAAGGCCGCGCAGCGCGCGAATCAATGACATGTCCGACGTCATCCCACGGAGGGTGCTCGGGCGCAAGCGACACGACGACCTACAGGGCCTGCACCGCGAGATCGACGGAGTACCACGTTGCCCGTATCCCGGCGTCGGCCGCTGCGCGAAGGCTCGGATTCTGCAGTGCCAGGCCGTTACCGAAGTTGACGACGTTGAATCCGCTGAAGCCGGCAGTGGTGATTCCGTTGCCGGACAATGCATTGAGCGCGGGGCCGACGGCGTTGCCGAACACCGCAGTCGTTCGGTCGACGATGACGTCGGTGTTGCGCCCGATGGTGTCGAGGACGGTGAAGTAGTCGCGTGCGTTGGCGGGCCGCGTGCCGATCGCAGCGACGGCGAGGGGCATGTCGACGGTGAAGTGTGCGTTGTATCCGGCCATCGCGACGCGTCCGAGCGATACCCGGCAGTCGTGGGCCAAGGCGAAGTGCCGTGCCCAGCGGGGTTCGACATGGCCGGAGTCGAACTCGCCGTGCAGGTTCACCAGGAACTGGCTCATCACGGCAATGCTGAGCCGGTGCGCGTAGCCGGGGTTGTCGAACGCCGACTCTCGGCGCTGCAGCGGCAGCACCGCCTGTTGTTCCAGGGCATCTAGGCCGAGGGCGAATGCTGCACGCCAATCCCTGTGGTGGGCAAGGATATCGGTGATGGTGTGCAATCGGGCCGCGGTGGCTTCCAGTCGTGGCAGAGACGGTCCGATCGGCAGGGTGGTGAGGTCGGACAGGCGGACGATCTCGGATACCTCGGTGGCGGTGAGTGGTTCGCCGCACGCGGAGCGTGCCCTCGTCGTGGGAGCGCCCGACGCAGGTTGCGTCGTCGCGAGAAGGGCCACCACGGCCGCGCCCAACAGGACAATGAGGCGAACGAAGATGCTGCGCACAGGACGATGATGCGCCGTGCTGCGGTTGCATGCGCCCCGATCTGGCATCGCGGCATCGGTGCCTCGAGTTCGCGATATCGGGTTGGGGTCGCACAAACGAGCGGCGGCCTGGCGGTGGTCGCCACCGTCGTCGGGCATTGCCTGAATCGCTGCAGGACGGGGCGGACGGAATCGTCCGTGCCGGGTGTGGCCATTCGGCACGGACGACACGCCCGTGCCAAGTAGAACTGAGGTATGGGACACACCGACGGCTTGCTCTTCGACCCGAAAACATACGACCCGCAGCAATTCGACGACGAGACCCGCCGGTTGCTGCGGGCGACGATCCAGTGGTTCGAGGACCGTGGCAAGAACCGCACCCTCGCCGACGATCTGTCCGCACAGTGGCCCGCCGATTTCGTCGACTTCGTGAAACGCGAGAAATTGTTCGCGACGTTCCTCACGCCGTCGGAGTTCGCCGACGGCAACCCGCACAAGCGTTGGGACGCCACGCGTAACGCCGCACTCGCCGAGATCCTGGGTTTCTACGGGCTGACCTACTGGTACATCGAGCAGGTCACGATCCTCGGTCTCGGGCCGATCTGGCAGAGCAGCAACGTCGACGCCCGACGTCGGGCGGCACGCGACCTCGAAGCCGGGGAGGTGATGGCGTTCGGGCTGTCCGAGCGCGAACACGGCGCGGACGTCTACCAGACCGACCTCGTCCTCACCCCGGCCGACGCCGAGGATCAGGCGAACGGCATCCTCTTCCGTGCGTCGGGGGAGAAGTACTACATCGGAAACGGCAACGTCGCGAGCATGGTGTCGGTCTTCGGGCGGCGCGGGGACATCGACGGCAACGACGCATACATGTTCTTCGCCGCCGACAGTCGCCACGAGAACTTCCATCTGATCGACAACACCGTGCACATGCAGATCTATGTGAGCACGTTCCGTCTCGACGACTATCCGGTGCGCGCCGAGGACATCCTGCACACCGGTGTCGAGGCGTTCGCGGCGGCGTTGAACACCGTGAACGTCGGCAAGTTCAACCTGTGCAGCTGCACCATCGGGATGACCGAGCACGCGTTCTACGAGTCGATCACCCACGCGCACAACCGCATTCTCTACGGCAACCCGGTCACCGACTTCGCGCATGTGCGAGCGATCTTCGTCGATTCCTACGCGCGGCTGGTCGCGATGAAGGCGTTCAGCCGCCGCGCGGTCGACTACTTCCGCAGCGCGAGCCTCGACGACCGGCGCTACCTCCTGTTCAACCCGATGACCAAGGCCAAGGTCACCATGGAGGGCGAGACCGTCATCCGCGGTCTGCACGACGTGATGGCCGCCAAGGGGTACGAGAAGAACACCATGTTCCGCGAGGTGTCCCAGCTCATCGGGTACCTGCCCCGGCTGGAGGGCACCGTGCACGTCAACGTCGGCCTGATCCTCAAGTTCATGCCGAACTACATGTTGAACCCGGCAGCCTACCCGGAGATCCCCACCCGCGACGACCCCGCCGACGACGTCTTCTTCTGGAATCAGGGGCCGACCCGTGGCGCGGCGAAAATCCAGTTCGCCGACTGGACACAGGTGTACGAGAAGCATGCCAGCATTCCGAACGTCGCCTGCTTCTACGATCAGGCGCAGGCATTCCGGCAACTCCTCCTGACCGCGGCCCCCGACGCCGAGCAGCAGCAGGATCTGGATTTCCTGCTGACCATCGGTCACCTCTTCTCGCTGATCGTGTACGGCCAGTTGATCCTCGAGCAGAGTGCCCTGACCGGACTCGACGAGGATCTGATCGACCAGATCTTCGACTTCCAGGTCCGCGACTTCAGCGCGTATGCGATTGCGCTGCATGGAAAGACGGCCTCGACGCCGGCGCAGCAGGAGTGGGCACTGGATTCGATCCGCAAGCCGATCGGCGATGCCGAGCGATTCAACCGTGTGTGGGAGCGGGTCGCGGCCTACTCCGGCGCGTACGAGATGAACCCATAGGCGTCCTCCGTCATTCGCGATGCCGGGCGGTGACGATCGCCGCGTTGGCGCACGTGATGCACAGCATGCCGATCCATATGTGACGAGCGGGAAACTCGTACATCGCAACAGAATTACTGGACATCATCCGAGGTGCGTACGCTGCCGACTGACATGCGGCCGCGCCCGAGCGCATTGCGGGGCCGACACCCGTCGACCCCGCAATGTGTTTGATCGGCCGCTCAGCGGATGACGTCTCCGCCCGAGAGCACCACGGTCTCGCCGGTCATGAAGCCGGCGTCGGTGCTGCCGAGGATTCTCACCCACTGCGCGATCTCGCGCGGCTGGGCAACCCGGCCGAGGGGGATCGCAGCAGCCGCTGCCTCCATCCGTCCGGTCGCCTTGTTCCCAGGGGTGTCCACCCATCCGGGGGCAATACCATTGACGCGAATTCCCTTGCCGGCCAACTCGAGAGCCATTGACTTGGTCAGCATCACGACGGCGGCCTTCGACGCACCGTAGAGCAGCTGGCCGGGCGAGACGGTGAAGGCGTCGACCGAGGCGAAGTTCACGATCGCCGCCCCTGCCGTCATGTGCGGTACCGCAGCGGACGCCACATTCACGACGCCCAGCACGTTCACGTCGAAGATGAGCCGGTAGGTCGCCTCGTCGTAGGTGTCCAGCGTGGTGGGTGGGTACACGCCGGCGACGTTGGCCACCAACGCTATTGACGATCCGGTCGCCGCGACACGAGCGTCGACGGCCGCACGGACGGCGGCCCCGTCGGTGACGTCGACGCCGACGGTCTCGACCTTGCCGTCCCCTGCGGGGTAGCTGGTCTCGGTCCGGTCGAGGGCGAGTACGTCGTAGCCGGATTCGGCGAGCAACTCCGCGGTGGCGCGACCCATTCCGCTTGCTGCTCCGGTGACGATGGCGATTCCGGTCATTTGCTGTCCACTTCCTTGATGTCGATACGTGCAGTGTCGGCGACGATCTCCAGTTCCTCGTCGAGGCTGGCGTTCTCGGCGGAGATGATGGCCTCGGCTTCTGCCTTGGCGGTGTATTCGGCTGCCAGAGAGGTCATCTCGGGCACCTTGAAGCCGGTCTTGAGTGCCCAGTAGTAGGCGATCAGGCCGACCACCATGGCCGAGACGGTGTCGAGGGGGAAGCCCAGCAGCGGGTCCTTCATCGGTCCGTACTCGCCGATCGCCGAGACGGTCAGCTGGCCAAGGAGCAGGAACACCAGCCAGTAGCCGCCGCGGAGATGGCGCACACCTTCGTCAGCGGTGAGCAGTCGCAGCCCGACCAGGAAGGCGACGCACAGGACGATCGTGCCGACGAGATACTCGGCGAGTTGTCCGTTGTTGCGCAGGCCGGTGTCCGGCGTGGCCAGGACGAACCCGCTGCGTGCGGCGATGATGACCCAGCCGATCAGGAACGCGACGCTCAGAGCGGCGGCCGGTCTGCGGCGGGTCCAACCGCGATACGAGGAGAAGCAGACCGCGTAGACTGCGAGGGCACCCAGCAGAATCGTGATCAGGTTGACCAGGGTGATGAACCCGCACCAGTAGATGATCAGCGACGCGGCGACAAATCCCGCGGGCGCAAGCACATTGGCGGCCGGCAGCTTGAACGGCCGGGGCAGGTCGGGTGCGGTGCGGCGCATCACCATCAGCGCCACGGATGCCGCCAGAGTACTCAGCACCAGCGCAGAGCTGATGAAGCCGACCAGGCGGTACCAACTCGGTGCCGGGGCGAAGAACAGACAGCCGACGACGAAGGCGACGATGGCCGACACCGCGGGGACACCGTGGCGATTCATCTTGGTAAGGGCCGCGGGGAAGTACTTGTTGATCGCCAGTCCGTAACCGACGCGGGCGCCGCCACCGAGGTAGAGGTAGCCGGCCGCGCTCGGCGACAGGATGGCATCGATCAAGAGCATCGTCACGAACGCGCCCAGCAGTGCGTAGCCCGAGGCGTGCAGGGCGGCGCTCAGCGGACCGTCGGCCCACGAGCTCTGTGCCAGCCCGGCCCAGTCGCCCGGCGCCACCTTGGCGTCGGACCAGTTGATGGCGCCGAGGAAGGCGACCTGCAATCCGATGTAGATCGTCATGGGGATCAGCACGCAGCCGATGGTGCCGAGCGGGATGTTACGGCTCGGCTTCTTGACCTCACCGGCGAAGTCGATGACCCCGCGGAATCCCATGAGCGCGAACGCGATACCGGAGGTCGCGACGGCCTGGAACATGGAACCGGCGCCGGAGTGGCCCTCTCCACCGTTGCCGAAGAAGCCGTACTGGGTGAAGTTGGACCACTCGAGAACCGAGAACAGCAGCAGGAACGTCGCGGTCGGAATGATGATCTTCCACCAGGTGATC
Source organism: Gordonia sp. NPDC003424 (assembly GCF_053588655.1). Lineage (NCBI taxonomy): Bacteria > Bacillati > Actinomycetota > Actinomycetes > Mycobacteriales > Gordoniaceae > Gordonia > Gordonia sp. NPDC003424. The sequence goes on along the minus strand of NZ_JBSFQJ010000022.1, from coordinate 65,643 downwards.
CAGCGGTTCGCCTCACTGAGGAGCTTCACGCCGAACAGATTGATCAGCAGGAAGATCACCATGAGCACCAGTCCCACCACAATGCCGCGCGGCCAGGAGAGCATGGACACGCCGTCGCGTGTGGTGAGCAAACCCAGGCCGGGGAACACGCCGCCGACATAGGTGATCGCGGCGATGGCCTCGATGGCCGGGAGCGACACGTTGGCGAGCCAGTACGACAAGCCCATCAGCCAACCGGTCAGCCCGCCGTGGGACAGGTACGGGTAGCGGACGATGGCGCCGCTGAACGGCAGGGCGGTGCCGACCTCCATCCAGGCCAGCGCGATCAGCAGGGTCAGCAGGCCGCCGATGATCCACGAGATCACCGCCGACGGTCCGGCGATGCCGGCGGCCGCCAGCACGGCGAAGAGCCAGCCGGAGCCGATCTGGCCGCCGACGCCGATGAACATCGCGGCCTGCAGCGACATTCGGCGTTGGAATCGGGTGTCACTCGCGTAAGTGACCGGGGGACTGGAGGTTGTCATGGCGTGTGCTCCTGGAGGTCTACCTGCTCAGGTGGGGGTGAAGGCATCCGACGTCGGATAACTCGAAAGTCTGCGGCGCCCGATACCCCCGGTACATGGGCAACATTCGGGAGCCGCTCAAGGGTTTGACTATAAGGCCAGGTCGTGATGTATCCCAGGTCACATTGCTGTGGTGTTACATCTTCAAATCCCCAGTTGGGGGCGCCTACGAGGACCGGCTCGGTACCTGTCCGCAGGGGATGTCGGCGAGTAGTTGGCGGGCGAGCCGGATCATGATCGTGGTCGCCGGGGAGAGCGTCGCATAACGGCGGGTGATGAACGCGAAGCTTTCCGGCAATGCCGGTGACAGCGGCGCCCAGTGTAGGTGTTTGGTGGCGCCAAGGACTTCGGCGACGGCGTGGGTGACGATCGTGTCTCCTACGCCCCGTCGTGCCAGTTCCAGTGCGACCGTGGGTGATTCGACCTCGATGACGGGACTGATCGTGACCCCGGCGGTCTGGGCCATGGCGAGCAGTTGGCGACGGGTCGGGTCCATCTCCCGCCACTTGGAATCCGGCAGGATCAGATCAGCCGCAGCGATCTCCTCGATCGTCATGGGGTGGTCGGCGCGCGTCCGGTCTTTGGTCAGATACACCGCATCCGAGGTCCATTCGAGTTCACCGATGTCCAGGCCTCGGTCGTCGACCGGCAGGGCGACCAGACCCGCCTCGAGCTCTCCCTCCCGTACCGCATCGGCGATCTGGACCGAGTTCAACTCGACGATCCGTACTTTCACCAGCGGGTAGAGCGCACGGAAGTTCGCCACGAGATCGGTGTGCAGCAGCAGGTGCGCGCTGCTGAATGTCCCGAAGGCGACACTGCCGCCGGTGAGGGTGCGGACCGGGTCGACTGCGGCGGCCGCCTCCTCGGCCGCGGCGATGGTGCGTTGCGCATGCGGCACGAGCATGCGGGCGGCGTCGGTGAGGATCAGTTTGCGGTTGGTGCGCACGAACAGCGACACCCCGAGATGGTTCTCGAGCCGCCGGATCTGCTCCGACAGACTCGGCTGGGCGATGAAGTTGGCTTCTGCTGCCGCAGACAGCGAGCCGTGCTCGACGGCGGACAGGAAATAGGCGAGCTGCTGCAAAGTGACGGGGGTGGTGGCAGACATCGAGACCCTCCGTTCCAGCACAGATGCATTCACTCAAGGATAAACCTTGAGTCGATGTCGTGATCTCGGTATGGACGAGAGCATCGAAACGTCGCGAGACTTGTCACATCGGCCGGCCATCAGGGAAAGGCCCGAGAAGACAAGGAGATTCACCATGACCCGCTATTGCGTCATCGGTGCCGGGGCTGCCGGCATCTCGGCGGTACACCAGTTGCGTTCCGCCGGCCACGAGGTCGAGTGCTTCGAGAAGACCGACCGGGTCGGCGGCCACTGGCACACCGACTACGACGCGCTGCATCTGATCACCTCGCGGGACATGACCCACTTCGAAGACTTCCCGATGCCCACCGAGTACCCCCACTTCCCGCGCCGCGACCAGGTTCGCAACTACATCGAGTCCTACGCGCAGAGCACCGGGCAGTACGACCTGATCAACTTCAACACCGAGGTCGCCTCGGTCACCCCGATCGACGCCGGTAACGGTCAGGTCGGGTCGGCCGGCTGGCGGGTGGTCACCTCCCGCGGCGACGAGGGTGTGTTCGACGGCGTGCTGGTTGCCAACGGTCACCTCTGGGACGCCAAGATCCCCTCGGTTCCAGGCACTTTCGCGGGCACGCAACTCCACTCCAGCGAATATCAGAACACCGGCGACGTCGCGGGCACGCGCGTGCTCGTCGTCGGCGCCGGCAACTCGGCATGTGATCTCGCGGTCGACGTCGCCCAGCACCGCCTCGAAGCCGACATCGTCATCCGCAAGGGTGTCTACTTCCAGCCCAAGATGTACTTCGGCGTTCCGCGCCAGGAAGTCCCGTTCCTCTCAGGGTTCTCCGCCGACGAACAGGATCTGCTCGCCTGTCTGTTGGCGCGGGTGTCCATCGGCGAGAACCACAACTATCCCGGCCTGCCCGATCCCGAGGTCCGCACCCTGGCCGACGGCGCGACCACCGTCAACGACCTGCTGCTGTACTGGATCCACCATGGACGCGTGAACGTCCGCCCGGGCATCGAGCGCTTCGACGGCAACACCGTGCACTTCAGTGACGGCACCGCCAAGGACTACGACACCATCCTGTGGGCCACCGGCTTCAACGTGTCGCTGCCGTTCCTCGACGACAGCCTGGTCACCTGGCGCGACAACGTCCCGGTCCGCTACGCCGGCGGCATACTGCCGGAAGGCGTCGAGAAGTTGTACTTCGTCGGACTCATCGCCCCTCGCGGTCCGCAAATCCCCGTCTACGGCGTGCAGGCCAAGCTGATCGCCCGCATGATCGAACTGCACAACGAGGCCGGCCCACGCGGACTCGCGCTGACCAACTACTTCTCCACCGTCCAGGACCCCGAACTCCGCGTCGACATCGTGCGCGCCATCTGGAACGACCAGATGGCCGACACCGAACGGCTGCTCACCGCCTTGGCGGTCTCCTCCTCGCTCGAACGAGACACCACCAGCGTCTAAACGTAAGCGCACGTAGGCCCGCGAGCGCCCCCCTCCTGCTGATCGAGTAAGCCCGCGAGCGCCAGCGAGCGAGCGCATCGAGATCGACGCGCACAGGATCTCGATGCGCTCGTCGCTAGCGCTCCTCGCTTTCTCCCCGGATCGAGTAAATGAGGAGCTTGCGACGAATGCATCGAGATCGATCAGCGAAAATGGCTGCCACTCTTCGGATCAGCCCGCGAGCGCTCAGCGGTGGGCAAGCAGCGTTGAGGCACGTCTCCTCGGATCGCGCTCGAAAGTGACACCGCCGCCACCCCTCCCACCGTAAGGACCTCCGAACAGATGACCGCCATCTACTCCCCTATCCGCTCGGACGAGGTTGCCGAGCACATCTCCGCAGTGATCTCCGCCGTACACCGTCGCAGTCCCGGCGAAGCGGTGTTCCACCAGGCGGTCGACGAAGTGCTGACCGCGCTGGCGCCGGTGCTCGACCGCCATCCCGAGTACATCGACGCCCGGATTCTCGAGCGGCTGTGCGAACCCGAGCGGCAGGTGCTCTTCCGTGTCCCGTGGGTCGACGACCGTGGCCGGGTTCAGGTGAACCGGGGCTACCGAGTCGAATTCAACAGTGCTCTCGGACCGTTCAAGGGCGGCTTGCGATTTCACCCGTCGGTCGATCTGGGAGTCATCCGATTCCTCGGGTTCGAACAGATCTTCAAGAACGCACTCACCGGTCAAGGGATCGGTGCCGGCAAGGGCGGCAGCGACTTCGACCCGGCGGGCCGCTCCGACGGCGAGGTCATGCGCTTCTGTCAATCCTTCGTCACCGAGCTCTACCGGCATCTCGGCGAGCACACCGACGTCCCCGCCGGCGACATCGGCGTCGGCGTGCGTGAGCTCGGATACATGTTCGGCCAGTACAAGCGGATCGTGAACCGCTTCGAGGCCGGCGTGCTCACCGGCAAGGGTGTCGGCTGGTCGGGCTCGCACGCACGGACCGAGGCCACCGGCTACGGCGCCGTGATCTTCTTGCGGGAGATGCTTGCGACCCGTGGTCTGTCACTGGACGGCCGGCGTGCGGTGGTGTCCGGATCGGGCAACGTCGCGATCTACGCCATCGAGAAGGCACACGAACTCGGCGCCACCGTGGTCGGCTGCTCGGATTCCTCCGGGTATGTCGTCGACGACGCCGGCATCGATGTAGCACTGCTCAAGGAGGTCAAAGAGATTCGCCGCGACCGCCTTTCGGCGTACGTCGCGGAACGTCCGTCGGCGCGATATGTCACCGTCGGCTCGGTGTTCGACATCCCGTGCGAGGTGGTCCTGCCCAGCGCGACACAGAACGAGCTCGGCGCCGATCACGCCGCCACCCTGATCCGCAACGGCGTGACCGCGGTGTCCGAGGGCGCCAACATGCCGTGTACCGCCGCGGCGGTCGCCACCTTCCGTGAGGCCGGCGTGCTCTTCGCACCGGGTAAGGCGGCCAACGCCGGCGGTGTGGCCACCTCCGCGCTCGAGATGCAGCAGAACGCCGCCCGCACCTCGTGGACCTGGCACGAAACCCAGGACCGGCTCGACGAGATCATGTGCGACATCCACGGTCACATCCGGGAGACCGCCGGCAGCTACACCGCCGACCCCGACGACTACGTCTCCGGCGCCGCAATCGGCGGATTCACCCGGGTCGCCGACGCCATGCTCGCGCAGGGCGTCGTCTGATCCAACTACTCGAATACGAAAGGTACACAGCATGTCCGCAGCCTTGCAGCAGATCTCGAATCGACTCTCCGGACGGGTCGCGCTGATCACCGGCGGCTCCCGCGGCCAGGGCGCCGCCCACGCACTGCGCCTGGCCACCGAAGGCGCGACGGTCTACATCGCCGACGTTCTCGACGATGACGGGCACCGCACCGCCGAGGAGTTGCAGGCCAAAGGACTCGAGGTCGGCTATCTGCACCTCGATGTCACCTCGGTTGCCGACTGGAAAGCCGTGCGCGACACCATCTCCACTGCACATCGGCGTCTCGACATCCTCGTCAACAACGCCGGGATCGTGCACGTCACGCCCATCGCCGACGAGACGCCGGAGGCGTGGCACAAGGTACTCGAAGTGAACCTCACCGGGGCCTTCCTCGGGCTCCACGCGATGATTCCCCTGCTGCGCAAAGGCAACCGATCGTCGGTGGTGAACACCTCGTCGATCTTCGGACCGTCCGGGGCGGTCGGCTATGCCGCCTACGCCGCGAGTAAGGCCGGGATGCTGGGCCTGACCCGCACCGCCGCACTGGAACTCGCCGACGACGGTATCCGGGTCAACGCGCTCGTACCGGGCGGGGTGTCCACTCCGCTCAACGCCAACGAACCGGGTACCGGCGTGGTCCCGGAAACCCCCATGGGCCGCCGCGCCGATGCGGCCGAACTCGCGGCCGCGGTCGCCTATCTCGTCAGTGACGACGCGAGCTTCGTGACCGGCACCGAACTCGTCGTCGACGGGGGCTTCCGCGCCCGCTGACCAATCGACCACGCCACGCCCACATCGACCCCGCCCGCCGTGGAACCCCTTGCGCCTGCGGCGGGCAGTCCCATCGCAGCCCATGGCGGATGGTGGTCACGGCAACGCGATCACGCTTCCGTCCTCGATCCTGTCCGGGATCACCGCGAGTGTGCCGAGCGGAGTCCAAGGCTCGGTGCGGTGAGGACGCGGCCGGTCGATCCGGGCGATGGCCAGGTCATCCGCGCTCGCACAGTTCGCCTGCCGCATCGACGTTCTCGGCTTTCTTCAGCAGCACCGGTAACGCGGCATCGCCGAGCGGGATGCAACTGTCGGCACTTGCGACTCGCGCGATGCCACCGCGAAAATCGTTCTTCACCAACGCCTTGACGATCCTCTGGCCGATGTTGCCCGAACGGCGGGTCTCGTCGATGACCAGCACTCTGGCCCATGCCGGGATTGCTCAGTGGTCGTCACAACCGGGGCACAGGCCGCTGGCTGTGAGCTGAAAGCCGCAGCCGTTGGGGCATAGCCTCGACTCGCGCTGCGCCCGACGACCTCCGGTTCGGCGGTCGAGATCGCCGTGTTCGGGGTGCGAGACCATCCAGCCGCCGCCGGGCTGGGAACTCTCTCGGATCATGTCGGCCCCCGCCCCCACCCGCCGAGCCTCGTCCTCGTCGACGAAGCGATTCGTGAAGCCATAGTGGATACGGAGTTCACCGCGTCCGTCCCGTCGGATTGCCGCGATGTAGCGCTTGTCGCCGTCATCGACGAACCGGTAGTCGGAGATGCCGATGGTGTCGGTGATGTGCCGGATGAACTCGTGGTTGTCAACCGGGAAGCGCGCTTTGGTAAGCGCGGAGGCCAGAGATTCGGTGTGGTCGTCGGTGGTGCACATCGCTTCCGAGGGTACGGGGTGGGTCTCGATGCGCCGGGCTCGCTGCGCTCGCTCGGCTTACTCGACCAGCGGGGGATGGGCCGGGCTGGCTGCGCTCGCGCGACCAGCGGGGGGTGGGCGGGGTGGCTGCCCTTGGTCGGCTCCCGACCAGATGGGTGCTCTCCCTTGGCCGCCGCGGATAAGGTCACCCTTACTTCAGCGAACACTGAGGTTCGGCTTGACGCCCCGCGAATCGGGCGCAGACTGGACGATGTCACCACCATGTGACGCGTGGCACACCGGTGTGTCCGTCGAGTCGAGGATGTGTAGATGCGAGATGTCCTGCCCACGCTCGTCGAGCAATGGCGCAACGGCGAGACGGTCGGGCTGACGACCGTTGTGACGACGTTCGGCTCGGCACCCCGGCAACCGGGTGCTGCGGCCATCCGCTCGCCTGACGGCAGTGTGCTCGGGTCGGTGTCGGGTGGGTGTGTCGAGGGCGCGGTCTACGAAATGGCCGGTGAGGTCATGGAGTCGGGCACACCACAATCCGAGCGTTATGGGATCGCCGACGATGACGCGTTCGAGGTCGGACTCACCTGCGGCGGCATCCTCGACGTCTTCTGTGAACCCGTGTCGCGGGAGACCTGGCCGGAGCTCGGCGATCTCGCCGACGCCGTGACGGGTCGGCAGCCGATCACCGTGGCCACCGTGATCGCCAGTACCCACCCGGGCGCGCGAGTCGGCAGCCACCTCACCATCACTCCCGACACCGTCGCCGGCACCCTCGGCGATGCGAATCTCGACCGGGTCGTCGCCCAGGATGCGCGCGGCCTGCTGGACCTGGGGGAGTCGTCGACCCTCCGATACGGTCCCGACGGACAGCGCATGGGCGATGACATCACCGTGTTCGTCAATTCGTTCGCGCCGTCGCCGCGCATGATCGTGTTCGGCGCCGTCGACTTCGCGGCCGCCGTCGCCGAGGCGGGCGCATCGCTCGGCTATCACGTGACGGTGTGCGACGCCCGCAGCGTCTTCGCCACCCGGCCGCGCTTTCCCGGAGCCCATGAGGTCGTCGTCGACTGGCCGCACCGCTACCTGCGCGCCGAAATGGCTGCCGGCCGTGTCGATTCACGCACCGCGATCTGCGTGCTCACCCACGATCCGAAGTTCGACGTTCCGGCGCTGCAGGCGGCGTTCGAGACACCCGAGGGCGTCTACATCGGCGCGATGGGGTCGCGACGAACCCACGAGGACCGGCTGCGTCGGCTGCGCGAGGTGGGTGTCGCCGACACGGACCTGGCGCGGCTGCATTCGCCCATCGGCCTCGACCTCGGTGCGCGCACACCCGCGGAGACGGCGGTGTCGATCGTCGCCGAGATCATCGCCACCCGACGAGGCGGCAGCGGCACCAATCTGACCGGGCTCGCCGATCGCATCCACCCAGAGGTCATCCGGTAATCCCGTCATCGCAGCAGAGGAGACACCATGCAGGTTCCGGCACCATTCGAGTACGAACGCGCGACGAGCGTCGACGACGCCATTCGGCTCCTCGGTCAGCTCGGCGACGAGGCGCGTCTGATCGCGGGTGGCCACAGTCTCCTCCCGATGATGAAACTCCGGCTGGCCACACCCGAATACGTCATCGACATCAACGATCTGCACGACGAACTCGGCTACATCCGATTCACCGACGACGACGTCCGCATCGGCGCCCTGACCCGGCACTGCGAACTGCTTGCCAGCGACCCACTCTTCTCGACCTTTCCGATCTTCCGCGACGCGGAGAAGGTGATCGCCGACCCGGTGGTCCGCAACCGGGGAACGCTCGGCGGTTCCCTGTGTCAGGCCGACCCCTCCGAGGACCTGTCGAGCGTGTGCAACACCCTCGATGCGAGTTGCGTCATCCGCGGTGCGGAGGGCGAACGGGTCGTCACGATGGAGGAATTCCATCGTGGTCCCTACGAGACCGCCGTCGAGCAGAACGAGATGCTCACCGAGATAAGGATTCCGGTGCGTTCCGGCGGCAGCAGCGCGTACGAGAAGGTGGAGCGCCGTGCCGGTGACTGGGCGGTGGTCGCCGCCGGCGCGGCGCTGTGGCTCGCCGATGGCGTGATCGCCGATGCGCGAGTCGGTTTGGCCGCGGTCGGCGCCAACACCACGGGGATTCCCGCGATCTCGGAGGCGCTGCGTGGTCAGGAGCCGACCGAAGCCGCCTGGGAGCGTGCCGGAGCGATCGCCGCCGAATCCTGCGATCCGGTCACCGATGGCCGCGGAACCGCCGACTACAAGCGACATCTCGCCGACGAACTGACCCGACGCGCACTTCGCCGCAGCGCGGCGCGGTTGGGTGTCGCCAGCGCCGCCACCGCCTGATCCGACAACAGCCCTGGGACAGAGGAGAATTCGATGCAAGTGACGATGACCGTCAACGGCGAGTCGGTGACCCGCGACATCGAGCCGCGGCTGTTGCTCGTGCATTTCCTGCGCGACCATCTCGCGCTCACCGGCACCCACTGGGGGTGCGACACCAGCAACTGCGGCACCTGCGTGGTGCAGATCGACGGGCAGCCGGTGAAGTCGTGCACCATCCTCGCCGCGATGGCCGGTGGCCACGAGGTGCGGACCGTCGAAGGGCTCGAACAGGGCACCACCCTCGACCCCATCCAGCAGGGATTCATGGAATGCCATGGGCTGCAATGCGGTTTCTGCACACCCGGCATGCTGATGACCACCCGCGCGCTGCTCGACGAGAATCCGGACCCGAGCGAGGACGAGATCCGCGAGGCGATCAGCGGGCAGATCTGCCGCTGCACCGGTTACACGACGATCGTGCGGTCGGTGCAATGGGCCGCACGACATTCGAATGGTGCTGTCGCGGAACAGGCCACCACCGACGACACCACGGCAGGAGCGGTCCGATGACCATCACCACGCCCCCCGAGCCGACGGCGGCGGATCTCGTCGACAACAACCAGAAGCCGGTCGGCTACGGCCGGATGCTCCGCAAAGAGGATCCGCGCTTCATCCGGGGCCTCGGCCGGTACGTCGACGACGTGCAGCTGCCCGGCATGCTGCACATGGCGATCCTGCGTTCGCCGGTCGCCCACGCCAGGATCGTCAGCATCGACACGTCGGCGGCCGAGGCGTTGCCGAAGGTGAAGGCGGTGATCACCGGCGAGACCCTCAAAGGCCTTGGGCTGGACTGGATGCCGACGCTGTCCAACGACGTGCAAGCGGTGCTCGCCACCGACAAGGTCCGCTTCCAGGGTCAGGAGGTCGCCGCGGTGGTGGCCGAAGACCGTTATGCGGCACGGGATGCGCTCGAACTCATCGACGTCGACTACGAGATCCTCGACGCCGTCCACGACGTGCGTAAGGCGCTCGATCCGTCGGCGCCGGTGATCCGCGACGACCTCGAGGACAAGACCGACAACCACATCTTCGACTGGGAGACCGGCGACAAGGCGGCCACCGAGGCGGTGTTCGCGTCGGCCGACGTGGTTGTCACCCAGGACATGGTCTACCCCAGGGTGCATCCGGCCCCGATGGAAACCTGCGGCGCCGTCGCCGATTTCGACCGGGTCGATGGCAAACTCACGCTCTGGTCGACGAGCCAGGCGCCGCACGCCCACCGCACCCTGTACGCGATCGTGGCCGGCATCCCGGAACACAAGATCCGCGTCATCTCACCGGACATCGGTGGCGGATTCGGAAACAAGGTGCCGATCTACCCCGGATATGTGTGTGCGATCGTCGGATCCATCGTCACCGGAAAGCCCGTCAAATGGATGGAGGACCGCACCGAGAACCTGACCAGCACCGGTTTCGCCCGCGACTACATCATGCGCGCGGAGATCGCCGCCACCAACGACGGCCGGATCCTCGCCATCCGCACCAATGTGCTCGCCGACCACGGCGCGTTCAACGGCGTTGCGGCACCAGTGAAGTACCCGGCCGGTTTCTTCGGCGTCTTCACCGGCAGCTACCAGCTCGAGGCCGCCTACTGTTCGATGACCGCGGTCTACACCAACAAGGCTCCCGGCGGGGTGGCCTACGCGTGCTCGTTCCGGATCACCGAGGCCGTCTATCTCGTCGAACGGCTGGTGAACTGCCTCGCCTACGAACTGAAGATGGATCAGATCGCATTGCGGCGCAAGAACTTCATCCGCCCCGACCAGTTCCCGTACACCACCAAGACCGGGTGGGTGTACGACTCCGGCAACTACGACGAGGCGATGCGCGAGGCGATGCGGATCGCCGACTACGACGCGCTGCTGGCCGAACAAGCCGAAAAGCGTGCGCGCGGTGAGCTGATGGGGATCGGCGTGGCCTTCTTCACCGAAGCGGTCGGTGCCGGACCGCGCAAGGACATGGACATCCTGGGCCTCGGCATGGCCGACGGCTGCGATGTGCGGGTCCACCCGACCGGGAAGGCCGTCGTCCGGTTGTCGGTGCAGTCGCAGGGCCAGGGTCACGAGACCACCTATGCGCAGATCGTCGCCGAGGAACTCGGCATTCCGCCCGACGACATCGATGTGGTCCACGGCGACACCGACAACACCCCGTTCGGTCTCGGTACCTACGGCAGCCGCTCCACACCGGTGTCAGGGGCGGCCGCCGCGGTCGCGGCCCGCCGGATCCGGGACAAGGCGAAACTCATCGCGTCGGGGATGCTCGAGGTCTCCGTCGCAGATCTGGAGTGGGAGAAGGGGTCTTATCACGTCAAGGGTGACCCAGGGAAGTCGGTGACCATCTCGGAGATCGCGATGAAGGCGCACGGTGCGGGTGATCTGCCGCCCGGTGTGGAAGGCGGGTTGGATGCGTCGGTGGTGTACAACCCCGCGAACCTCACCTATCCGTTCGGCGCCTACATCTGCGTCGTCGACATCGATCCACAGACCGCGGTGGTGAAGGTGCGACGATTCGTCGCCGTCGACGACTGCGGAACCCGCATCAACCCTATGATCATCGAGGGCCAGGTGCACGGCGGCCTCACCGATGGCGTGGGTATGGCGCTGATGGAGATCATCGAGTTCGACGAGTCCGGCAACTGTCTGTCCGGGTCGTTCATGGACTACTTGATCCCCACCGCGCTCGAGGTCCCGCACTGGGAGACCGGGTCGACCGTCACGCCGTCGCCGCATCATCCGATCGGCGCCAAGGGTGTCGGCGAGTCCGCCACGGTGGGTTCGCCGCCGGCGGTGGTCAATGCCGTGGTGAATGCGTTGGAACCCTACGGTATTCGGCACGCCGACATGCCGCTGACACCATCGCGGATCTGGGAGGCGATGCAGGGTCGGCCACGGCCGCCGATCTGATCGCAGCCGGATCACGAGGAAAGGACAGGAGCAGCCCATGTCGCCGGACGGTCGGAGGTCACTCACCGAACTCGCCGCCGAACTCGGCCGCGCCCGCGTCGCCTATGCGTGGGCGACGGTGGTGCGTGCGCAAAAGCCCACGTCGGCACATGCCGGCGATCAGGCGTTGGTGACCGCCGACGGCCTGATGCACGGCTTCGTCGGCGGACAATGCGCCGCCGAATCGGTGCGGCGCGCCGGCCTCGACGCGATCGACGACGGCAAGGATCTGCTGCTGCGCATCCTGCCGGATGGCGAGGACACGTTCCCGGAGACCCCGGGTGCGCGGGTGGTGGTGAATCCGTGCCTGTCCGGAGGCGCCCTGGAGGTGTTCATCGAACCGGTGTGCTGTGCGCCGATCATCCAGGTCGTGGGGGACACACCCATCGCGCAGGCCGTCATCGACCAGGCCCGGCTCCTGGGATTCGAAGTGACACAGGAGGACTCGGTACGTCTCGCCGATTCGGATGTCGGGGCGGACCCACCGGTCGTGACGATCGTGTCGATGCACGGCGGTGACGAGGCCGCGGTGATCCGCGCGGCGATCGACCGAGACGTGCCGTTCGTCGGCCTCGTGGCGAGTCGCCGGCGTGGGGCCGCGGTGCTCGATGCGATGGAACTATCTGCGCTGCAACGGGACCGGGTCCACACCCCGGCCGGTCTCGACATCGGTGCCGTCACCCCCGCCGAGATCGCGCTGTCGATCCTCGCGCAGGTGGTGGCCGCCATTCGACGCGACGGCATGCGGGCACCGCGTTCTGCCGCAACCGATCTCGATGGCGATCACGAAAATGCCAGCGCCGCAGCCTCGCCCGCCGAAACACGCGAGGTCGACCCGATCTGCGGCATGACGGTGGTCGTCACCGACAGCACGCCACGTCACGACGACGATTCTGGTTCACACTGGTTCTGCTGCGCGGGATGTCGAGACGCCTTCATCGCCCGCACGAGCGGTGGTCTGCAGGCGGCCCGATGACCGCTCCGGTGTGCGCGGTCGTACTCGCGGCCGGCAGGTCCCGTCGCCTCGGCCGGCCCAAACAGCTTCTGCCGTACAGGGGCACCACGTTGCTGGGGGCCACCCTCGACAACGTCCGCCGGATGGGATTCGACCAGATCATCGTCACCCTCGGCGCCGCGGCCGACGACATTACCGCCCGAGTGGATCTGCACGGCCTCACCGTTGTCGTCAACGACGAGCACGCATCCGGCTGTGCGTCGTCGATCGGTGCGGCAATCGCACAACTCGACCCACGCGCCGCCGGAGCGGTGCTGCTGCTCGGCGACCAGCCCGGTATCCGGGAAGCGGCGGCCCGATCCCTGGCGGCAGCCGCTTCCGGAGCGCCGCTCGGCGCATGCCGCTACCGCGACGGCCTCGGTCATCCATTCTGGTTGGGACGCAGCATCTTTCCTCAGCTCCAAACACTCCACGGCGACAAGGCCGTCTGGAAGCTGATCGACGCGTCAGGACCCGACCTGGTCACGGTCGACGTCGACGACGCTGTTCCCCTCGACGTCGACACCGACGACGACTACCGGGCGCTGCTTGCCCAGGACGACGACATACCCGCGACGGGCCGGGCACGATGACCGCGCCGAATCCGCTGTTTGCCTCGCCACGCGACGTCGCCGAACGGCTCGACGCCGTCGACTACCTGGCCGACGACGGCCTGGCCACCGCGCTCTTCCTCGCGACGTCACTCGAGATGCCCCTGCTGCTGGAAGGCGAACCGGGCGTGGGCAAGACGTCGGCGGCCCTCTCGCTGGCCGCCGCGTTGGACACCGACCTGATCCGCCTCCAGTGCTATGAAGGGCTGGCCGCGCACGACGCCCTCTACGAATGGAACTATCAGCGTCAACTGCTGGCGATTCGACTGTCCGAGGCGCGCGCCGAGTCGATCTCCGACGCCGACCTGTACGCACCGGAATACCTGTCCGAGCGGCCGCTGCTGGCGGCGATCCGATACCACGGTGCCCGGCCTCCCGTCCTGCTCATCGACGAGATCGACCGTGCCGACGACGAATTCGAGGCCTTGCTGTTCGAGTTCCTCGGCGAGGGTGCGGTGTCGATCCCGGAACTCGGCACCATCCGGGCTCAGCGCCGCCCGGTGGTCGTCCTCACCTCCAACCGCAGCCGCGAACTCCACGACGCGCTGCGGCGGCGATGTCTGTACCACTGGATCGCCTATCCGGGCGCCGAGCAGGTCGCGGCGGTGTTGCGCCGCACCGTGCCGGGCGCGCCGGAGAGTCTCATCGCCGATGCCGCGGTGTTCGTCGGCCGGGTCCGCGAACTCGACCTCGACAAGCCGCCGGGCATGGCCGAGGCCATCGACTGGGTGTCGGCCCTGATCACGCTCGGGGTCGCCGAGTTGATGCCGGACACACTGCGCCCGACGCTGGGTACCCTCGTCAAGACACCCGACGACCACGACGCCCTGGTCGACGCGCTGGATCGGGGAGCGGTGCTGTGACCGGACAGCGGTGCGACCGCCGATGACCGCCGGACCGATCCTCGCCGGCGTCGATCGGGCGGCCTTCGCCGCAGGTTTCACCGATCGGCTGCGCTCCGCGGGCGTCCCGGTCGGTCAAGCCGACGCCGCCGTCTTCGGCCGAGCGCTCGGCACGCTGCCCCGCACTGCGCTGGCCGATCGCCGGGAACTCTATTGGTTAGCGCGGATCACGTTGGTGCGCAGGCGCTCTGATCTGGCGGTGTTCGACGCCGTGTTCGGTGCGGTGTTCGACCACGCGGTGTTCTCGCTCGACCCGGTTGCCTTGCGACGCACTTCGTCGGCGGGCCCACTCGCCGACCAGGAGTTGGCCGTGCCCGCACCCCATGCCGACGACACGGCCGATGCCGACGGCCTGCCCTGGGCGACGCTGCCGCGGATGTCGGTGGACGAGGATTCCGGTGACGACACCGACGCTGCGCCGGTGTGGATACCGAGACCGAGCGCGATCGAGTCGGTCGCGCGGATTCCCTTCGACCAGTTGGACTCCCGCGAGTTACAGCGCGTCGAGGACTGGCTCGACGAGGCGATCGAGGTGTGGCCGCGGCGTCGCAGCCGACGCGAGCGGGTGGTCTCCGGCGGTCGGTGGATCGACTTGCGCCACACCTTGGTTCGTGCCCGCCACACCGGATGGGAGATCGCCGACGTCGCCTACCGCGGCCCGATGTGGCGGCAGCGCCGCATCGTGATGATCTGCGATGTCTCGCAATCCATGCAGGCCTACACGAGCGTCTACCTGCACGTCATGCGTGCGCTGTCGCGGCGTGGCCGCGGCGAGACGTTCGCCTTCGCCACCCGGCTCACGCGGATGACGCCCATCCTGGCCCGCAAGTCCATCGACGATGCGGTCGAGGCGGCCGGCGAGAAAGTGGTGGATCGGTTCGGCGGCACCAGGATAGCGGCAAGCCTGGACGAGTTGCTGCGGTCGCGACATGCGTCGGCGCTGCGGGGATCGATCTGCGTGATCGCTTCCGACGGTTGGGATTCCGATGATCCGTCGGAGATGGACCGGGTGATGGCGAAGATCGCGCGACGCGCATTCACCGTGATCTGGCTCAATCCGCGGGCCGGGGTTCCCGGCTATCTGCCGCTTGTGGGCGGGATGGCCGCCGCGCTCCCGTACTGCGATCGGCTACTCCCCGCCGCGACCGTCGACGACCTGTCGGGCATGATCACGGCCATCACCCAGGCCCGCCGCCGATGACGCACCCGCGGCGTCAATTCCACAGCGTCACATAGACCGCCGGACGGAAGTTCTTGACGGGCACACCTGTGCCCCGCAGCATCGCCTGGATCGCTTTCGGTGTCCCGACAAATCGCATGAGTTCACCAGCCGTGCGAGTGGGTTCATGCGCGAGAGTCATTGCGCACCAGATATTCCGGCTCTGCACGTGCGCGCCCGACACCCGGGCGAGGCGTCCACTCTGCAATTCCGCGCGCACCGCGAACGTGGGGGCCAGAGTCAATGCGGAGCCGCGTTGGGTCTCCTCCCAGGCGGCGGCATCGCTCTGGAAGATCCGTTGTCGGTCGTCGGGCACGCCGAGTCGCCTGACCATCGCGGGGATGGCATCGTGGACGACGGCTGCCGACGGTCCGAGATTCCATGTCGCGCAGGCGAGTTCCTCCGGGCTGGCCCGTCGTTGTGTGAACGGATGAGTGGGTGCGGCCAGCGCCTCCACGTCATAGGTGAGGAAGTCCTTGATCGTCAGAGTGCGGCCGCTATCGGTCACCTCAGCGTCGAGCGGTGCCGGCCCGATCGCGACGTCCACCGCGCGGGACGTGAGGAGCGAGGCGAACCGGTCCGGTGACTGCACGCTCAGCTCGACCTCGAGATCGTTCGCGCGCTTGGTGAACAGGTCGATCAGCCCGCTCGCCGCGTGCTCGGCGAACAGGCTCGACGACGCGAGCCGGATCGTGCGTCGTCCTTCGGCGGCGGCCCCGACCTCGCTGATGGTCTGATCTTGGAGGCCCAAGATCTCCACGGCGCGCGCCGCGAGCCGCAGTCCGCCCGGCGTGAAGGCGAGCCCCGATCGTGTCCGGCCGAACAGTTGGTCGCCGAGACTCTTGCGGAGTGCCGCCACATGCATCGACACCGCCTGTTCGGTGAGTTCGAGTTCGGCAGCGGCCTGCTTGACCGAACCCGTCCGCACGATCGCGACGAACGCGCGGAGCTGGGCAGGGGTCATGACCTCATGCTAGGTGTGCTGTTCACGAGTTGGTCGGGGTTGCCGGGCTGTGGGGTCATCGATGTGGACGCCGCAGAGGGTTCCTCGCCGCACTGGAACCGACCGACCGCGCACGAGGCCCCGCCGCGAAGGTGCATTCTGGTCCTGCTTGCCCCTTGCCTCTGACCAGCGCATCCGATAGACTATCGAACATCAGTTCGAATAGATCGAGAGGGGGCTCGATGACCGGCGACACCACCACCGGCGGCAACGTCGCGGAGATCGTCGGGCTCTACCGCGAACTCGACGACCTGCTCGATCGGATCGCCGCCGTCGACTCCACCCCGGCCTCCTCCGACGAGATCGTGGCAGTCGCCGACACCCATGAACGCTCCGCGCGGCGGATGAGCTTCTACGGGTTGCAGCGGCTGCTGGAGTGTTCGGACCGCAACATCGTCGCCGAGGAAGGCTACCGCTCCCTCAGTGATTTCATGGTGGACCGGTTGCGGATCACCGACCCCGGCCGACGTCGCAAGCAGATGGCGGCCCTGCTGTCGTTGCACGCACTGTCGGGGGAGTTGCTCGATCCGCAGTGCCCGACCCTGGCGGAGGCGTACGCCGAGGGTGCGATCGGTGTCGATCACGCGGTCACGGTGATCACCACCCTCGACAAGCTGCCCACGACGCTCGACGCCGAGCAACGAGCCGCGGCGGAAAAGTTGATGGCCGACTACGCGCGGGTGCACACCCCGAAAGAGTTGACCACCCTCGGCGCGCGGCTGCTGGCCCATCTCGATCCCGATGGCGCCCTGAACGACGAGAAGGATCGGGCGCGGCGACGCAGCCTGCACCTGTCCAAGCAGGACGCCCAACTCATGAGTGCCCTCGAAGGTCAGTTGGATCCGGTCACCCGCGCCCTGTTGGACGTGGTGCTCGACGCGTGGGCGGCGCCCGGCATGAACCACCCCGACGACGATGCATCACCCACGGGAAGCAAGGACGATGCCGATCCCGAGGCCCTGAAGCAGGCAGCCGAGCGGGACCTCCGCACGCCGGGGCAACGCAACCACGACGCGCTGCACGCGCTGTTGCAGGCGGTCGCCGACGGTGGGCTACTCGGCAAGAGTCACCGCGGGCTGCCGCCACACCTGATCATCACCATCAGCGAAACCGAACTGCGCGAGCGCGCCGGGGTGGCGACCACCGCCGGTGGGGCTCTCCTGCCGATCGCGGATGTGATCGAACTGGCCGCCGAGGCGCAGGAGCATCTGGCGGTGTTTGCCGACCACACCGCCCAACCGTTGTATCTGGGGCGGGCCAACCGGTTCGCCAGCCAGGCCCAGCGGATGATGCTGCTGGCCCGTGACGGCGCCACCTGCACCTGCCCGGGTTGTAGTCAGCCGTTCACCCGCACCGAAGCGCATCACGCCGAACAAGACTGGGTCGACGGCGGGCTCACCGACATCCAGGATCTGGCTGCCGCGTGCCCGACCCACAATCGGATGGTCGGCGACAAGCCGGGCCAGTGGTCGACCCACATCGTCACCGACGGACCTGATGCCGGCCGCCCGGCCTGGACGCGTAACGGCCGCCGTGGGAAGGGTCGACCGCGGGTGCAAGTGGATCGCACCCGGGAGGTGGCCGAGGCCTTCGCCCGCCACCGCCGCCACCCAGACCGGCGCAGGTCACCCCAGAATCGTTCCGGCACAAGCGAACCCAAAACCCCGACCGGACCGCCCGGCCACCCCGAGGAACGCCGACGAGTCGGCCGGCTGATCGCCGCCGGGTGGTCCGTGAACGTCGTCGAGTTGGGGTGACCCTTCGAGACGCTCGCTCGGCCAGCGCCTCGCGGGCTCCTCAGGGAGCGGAAGGAGACGCTCGCGGGTCCTGCGTAAGCGAGCTTGCGAGCGCACCGAAGGGCGTTCCTCGCGGGCTCCTCAGGGAGCGGGAGGAGACGCTCGCGGGTCCTGCGTAAGCGAGCTTGCGAGCGCACCGAAGGGCGTTCCTCGCTCGCTCCTCAGGGATCGGTTTCGCCGTCTGCGATCACCGTCGAGCGTAGGGTTGTCGCCACACCCAACTAGGGAGGCATCATGGCGAACCTGGTCGTGCACTTCGAGATTCACGCAACCGAGCCGCAGAAACTGATCGACTTCTACTCCGGGCTGTTGGGCTGGTCGTTTCAGCAGTTCGGCGACATGCCCTACTGGGCGATCATGACCGGCGACGGCGCGATGTCGCAAGGCGCTGCGGGACATGGGATCAACGGCGGACTGACCCAGCGCCGGGGTCCGCGCCCCGAGGTCGGCGCGCCGGTCAGCGGCTGCAACATCGTCGTCGCGGTCGACGACGTGGACGCCACCTTCGCGCGCGGACTCGACCTCGGCGGCACCGAGGCCCTCGCACCCGACGACATGCCCGGGGTGGGCCGTCTCGCCTATCTGGTGGACCCCGACGGGAACGTCTTCGGGTTCCTGTCGCCGATACTGTCCGACGGCACCCGGGCGATGGGCTGACCCCGCGCCGCCCGCCTCACACCACCGTCAACTCGACGATCGCGAGCGGGCGGGTCGTCTTCTTCTGGTACTGGGCGTAGCGCCCCTTGTTGACCTTGTCCACGATCGTGAACCGGCGTGCATAGTCGGCATCCTCGGGGTACGTCGGGCGGGCGGTGGCATGCATCGTGCGCCGGCCGACCTGGATCTCGACGTCGGGGTCGGCCTTCACATTCGCCAGCCAGCCGGGCGGCCTCGGTGAGCCACCGTTCGAGGCGACGACCAGATACCGTTCGCCGTCGCGCCCGTAGGTCAGCGCGCTGCATCGCGGTTGCCCGGTCCGGCGGCCGGTCGTGCGGAGCAACAGCGTCGGATTGCCGAACAGCAGACGATGGCCGACGAGACCGCCGGAATTCTCGTAGATCCACTGGTGCAACTGCAGGGCGCGGACGAACAGCGAGGTCATGGGCATCTTTCGTGTCGAGGAGTGGGGCTGGGCGGTCTGGTCTGTTTCCGTGCCGCCTCCCGCTGCTCCCGAGGAGCGATGAGTTTCGCGATGGCCTCACGTCTGTACCCGCAGAACCCGATCAACGGTACCCAAGGAGAGCATCATGACCGCGACCTACACCTTCGACGTCTTCTCCAGCCTCGACGGATTCGGCAGCGTCAGCGGCGGAGACTGGGGCGGTTACTGGGGTAAGCAAGGACCCGAACTTCTGGAGCACCGTCTCGCCCTGTTCACCCCGGAACAGCGGATGATCCTCGGGCCCAACACCTATCGGCTGTTCGTCGAGCTGTTCACCTCGGGAGCCGACGAGTCGGTGTTCGACCCGTGGGTCACGCGGATGCGCAACCTGCCCGCGACGGTGGTGTCGACCACCCTCGACGGCCCCCTCGACTGGCCGGACGCCACCGTCGTGAGCGGTGACGCCGTCGACGTCGTCGCGCGGCTCAAAGAGGAATCGGACGTGCCGTTGCGCTCGCATGGCAGCCTCGCGATGAACCGGGCGCTGATGGCCGCCGGCCTCGTCGACCGTGTCCAGGTGACGCTGTTCCCGGTGATCACCGGCCAGACCGGCGACAGCCCGATCTTCCGGGGTGCCGCCGACTTCGACCTCGAGCTGCTCGAGAGCCGGACGCTCGACGGCAACATCCAGGAGCTCACCTACCGGCCCACGCTGCACGTCTGAGTTCTGCACCATCTCGCCTCGAGACGAGCGGCCCGCCAACTGAGTGTCGAAAGACTCTCCCGCGTGTGACGCCAGTGGCCAATACTGGACATTGTGAGCAACGATGCCCTCCGGATGACCCAAACGGACATGTTCTCCTGGCGCATGGAGCAGAACCCGATTCTCCGCTCGACGGTGGTGGTGGTCATGCTGCTCGATGTCTCACCGGACTGGGATCGCTTCGTCGCGACTGCCGAGCGCGGGGCCCGGGTCCTGCCGGCGATGCGCCGGAAGCTGGTGCCCGATGTCGGTCTCGCGCCGCCACGATGGGTCGACGACCCGGACTTCGACCTGAGCTGGCATGTCCGCCGACTCGACGCCCCGTATCCCAAGAACCTTCAAGGCGTGCTCGAAGTCGCCCGCACCAAGGCCATGTCCGCATTCGATCCGGCGCGACCGATGTGGGAGTACACGCTCCTCGACGGTCTCGAGGAGGACGGAGCGGCCGCCGTGGTGATGAAGTTCCACCACTCGATGACCGACGGGGTGGGCGCGATCCGCATCGCTGCGGAGATCATGGATTTCGAACGGTCGGGGACCGCGCGGGAACCAGTACCTGACACCGGAGTGGTCGCCGGCGCTCCGTCGGTGCTCGACACCGCCGGCTGGTACGCATCGTCGGCCACCTCGCTGGTGCGTGAGTCTGTGTCGGTCGCGGTGCGGCTCGGTGCTCGGCTGGTCATCCGCCCGATCCAGGCGGTGCGTGGTGTCGTGAAGACGGTCGTCTCGGTCGCTCGCATCGTCGAACCCGTGATGACGACGCAGTCGCCGGTCATGACCGACCGCAGCACGCGGCGCCACCTGGCGACGCTGGACGTTCCGGTCGACAAATTGACGGCCGCGTCGCATATCGGCGGCGGAACCCTCAACGACGCGTTCCTCGCCGGAATCGTGCTGGGCATGCGTGAGTACCACCGCCGCCACGACGCGCAGGCCGATCGGTTGCGGATCACCATGCCGATGAACCTCCGGCCCGACGATGACGAGGGAGTCGGCGGTAACCAGATCACGTTGGTGCGCTTCGTGATTCCCTGTGACATCGCCGACCCGAAGGAACTGATCGCCCGAATCCACGAGATCGTCGTGAACTGGCGCCTCGAGCCTGCGGTGCCGCTGGCCCAACCGATCGCCGGGGCGCTCAACGTGCTGCCCTCCGCGGCGGTCGGCGCGATGCTCGAGCATGTCGACTTCCTGGCCTCGGATGTGCCGGGATCTCCCGTCCCGCTGTATATGGCCGGAGCGAAGATCACCAAGCAGTACGCCTTCGGCCCGACCATCGGGGCCGCGTTCAACGTCACGTTGCTGTCCTATATCGGCGACTGCTGCCTGGGCATCGACGTCGACGACGCCGCCGTACCGGATCTCGATGTCCTGGTCGAGAGCCTCGGCGTCGGATTCGCCGAAGTGTGCGATCTGGCGACGATCTAGCGAAGCCAGGGCCGGGACGAGGCCGCGTCACCCTCGTCGGTCAACCCTGCGATCGCGAACACCAGATCGACGGCCGCATCGACCAATCGCTCCGGGTCCACGCGGAGGCGCCCGTCGGAGTAGTCGAGGTAGAGCGCGACCAGGGCACCCGACAACGCAGTCGCCGAGATCGCCAGCGACGCGTCGTCGTCGGCGACGGAGTCACGTCCCAGCACCGGGGTCAGTGTCCGGACGAACGCCGGAATGCGGGCCGCGCTGTGCTCGCGAAGAACCTCGTTGGCCAGAGGTTCCCGAAGGAGGATGCGGGCGCGCCGCGGATCGTCGTCGAAGAAGTCACGGAAGGCCTCGAAGATCGCCCGAACCGATTTCCGCAGAGTGTCTTTGGTGCCGACGGAGGTGATCCGCTCGATCATCTGTGCCTCGACGCGGTCGTACACCGCCGTCAGGAGTTCGTCGGTGGATGCGAAGCTCTCGTAGAAGTACCGCGGGCTGAGATTGGCGGCGCGCACCACCGCGCGCATCGTCACCGCGGACGCTCCGGAGTCGCCGAGCAGTGCCTCGGCGACGGCCAGGATCTCTTCACGCCGCTCCGACGAGCGGACATCAAGCGGCTGTCCGCGCCACAGCTTCGGAGAACTCACCCTGCCATCTTGACACCGCCTCTGCGCGACGCAGGCCGGCACGGGAGATATTGACATCAACCGATTCAACATGAATCATGCGATACAACTTCGGATGCAAGCGGCGGATCGGCGGGGAAGGCGAAGCATGTACAGCGAGGAAGCGTTTCAGGAGGCCTTGTCGCAACCGAGGCTGTCGCGGCCGGTGCCCGAGTTCCTGGACTCCAATCGAGCGGTGCCGATTCGGGCCATCCCCGAGGCGGAACTGCAGGCCACCACCCTGGAGTGGTTCGAGATGTTCGACAAGAAACTCGACTACCTCAGTCGGGTGCACGACCGGGATCTGACGTGGTTGATGACGTGGGCCAAGAAGTACTGGTGGAGTTTCCTCGTCCGCGACATGAGCATCAACGACGAGCTGTACGCCGCCGACGTCCGCTACACCGACGTCACCACCTTCGGCCGCACGATCGTCGGCATCGACGACTTCGTCACCTACAACTTCGCGTTCTTCGACGCCATCCCGGACTGGCGCTACGATCCGCTGCCCGACCAGGTGTACGTCGACGTCACCCCGGAAGGGCTGGTACGCATCGTCATCCGTTACATGGGTAGCGGCCACTGGAGTGGGCCCTTGCGCCTGTATCCGTACGACGACACGGCCCCAACGATCTACGGCAACGGCCGGTTCATCCAGGCTCCGGCCGTCGATCGCTACCACTTCAACGCCGACCGCCTGATGGCCGAGGGGGAGACCCTCTATGACTTCCTCGACGCGGTGCAACGCGCCGGCGTCCTGCCGCGCGACGACAGTTGGCAATTCCGCACCTTGATGGGCGCCTCGAAGATCCCCGCGATCACCCGGCGGATCCGGCAGCGACTCGGTCGCGGCTGACGGGCGCCGCACGGTTCAGACGCTCGCCAGGGTGTCGTCGAGCCAGTCGAACATGCGCTGATCGGTCAGTGCCCGCGCCATCGGCTGGCAGTGCCAGCTCGCGCCCTCCGCGGCGGTGAAATCGACGACGGTGGTGTCGCCGCCGGACATCGCGGCCAAACGCGCGGACTGCCCCGGCCAGAACTGTTCGTGTTCCGGTGCGGTGATCAGCATCGGGGTCCGGATCGATGCCGCGACCTCGGGCGTGAGTGTGTACTGCGCAACGGTTTTCATCGTCGCCGAGAAGGAGTCCTGGCCGTAGGGACGGGCGCGCCAATCCCACAGGCGCTTGGTGGCCTTGCTGGTCTTCATGCCGATCGACATCATCTGATCGAACTCGTGGTCCTTGCCCTCCGCCAGCACCTTTCTCAGCGATTGCGGTAGACCGGCCAGCCACGACTGCTCGACGTCCACCACACCGGGGTCGGCAATCGCTGCCGCGTAACGATTTTCGAAGGCGATGGACCGGGACACCCAGTAACCGGCCTGGCTGATGCCATAGACCGCGAGACGGTCGGTGTCGACTCCGGCCAATCCGACGACGACGTCGGTCACCGGTGTGAGCACGGCTTCCCAATCCGGTCGGAACAGCATGCCGTGTTCGAACAGCATGGACTGCTGTCCCGGGCCGTCGAACATCACCACGCGGTATCCGCGCTGCAAAGCGCCGTGGGCGCCGGACGACCACTGACCCGAGACCGCCCCGTCGCTGCCGTTGACCATCACCAGTGTGGGCCGTGCGGCGTCGCCGGCGTCGGTGGGTGAGAGATACCAGCCGGGCAGGGTGGTCCCCGCGTAAGGGATCGAAAGGCGTTGGGCGACAAACGGACCGTTGTCGATGAACATCTCCTACGCGGCCCGATGCGCGGCGAACACCGGCAACCGCTCGGCATCGTCGGCGATGCCGTCGAGGGCGTCGAAGGCCTCGGACAGGTAGGTGGCGGCACGCAGGTAGGTGAAGGCGGCACTGACGCGATGTCCGCGCTCGGCGATACGGTCGGCGTCGGTGGCCAGTCGGGTGCCCAGAGCGTGCCACGCCTCGTACCAGTCCCGGTCGTGTCCGTCGCCGACCCCGTCGATCGTGGCGAGTACCTCTCCGGCGTCGGCGGCACCGGAGGTGCAGTAGCCGAGCAGCAGTCGTACGGCGTAGTCACGGCCGTCGTCGGAGTAGAAGCCGTTGCGGAAGGCGGTGTGGGGAGCGTGGGGGAGGTGCATCGGGTGTCCTTGTCGGGTCGATTGTGCTGATGTCATCGACTCTGCTCTTGCCGGCTGTGGACAACATCTGTCGGATGACGGAGATTTCGCTGCCACTCACGCAGGCGACCGCAGGAGGTCCGAGAAAGTGACCTCGACCCCCTTGACACCGCAGTCGGCTACGGGATCACCGAGGGCGACCTCGGAGGTGGCGAGCTGTTGTCGCAAAAAAGTCGTCCCACTGCGGTTTTCGCGGCCAACGACAACATTGCGGTAGGGCTCTACGCGGCTGCGCACCGACATGGGCTGACGATTGGCGACGATCTCGCTGTCGTGGGCTACAACGACACGCCGCTCGCGGCACACCTGCCCGTACCTTTGACATCGATGCGCACCCCCTTCGATCTGATCGCATCGACCGCCTCGAATTGATGCAGGCCGAGCAACCGGTGCGGGACCCGATCCGCAAGGCGCTGCCCACCTTGATGCCGCGGCAGTCGTCGGGGCGACACCGCAGGTGACGGAGCTGGGATCGATCCCGGACTGCGCCCCATCACCCCAGACCGCCCACCCCGACCTCGTTGCCGTCCGGATCGCGGAACACGGCCTTGTGCACGCCATTGGCGTAGGCCTGATGTGATTCTGGCTCGACGCCCCGGCCGGCCGCCGACGTGAGGAATCCGTTCAGGTCCTCGACGAAGAGCGTGACCCGCCCGTGCCCGGCGTCCTCGGGCGCGACCACGACATAGACATGACCGTGCTCGATCACCGTCCAGATCCGCTCGATGTCGTTCGGGTGATACGACTCCACGTCACCGAGAAGCCGGTCGAACCAGTCGACGGCGCGTGGCAGGTCGCTGACCGGGATGCCGGCGAAGAGATCCATGGTCGGTGTCAGGCGTCATCGGACGGCCCGGGATTGGTTCCGCCGTCGGTGATGTCGAAGGTCTTCCACTCGTCGTTCTCCCACACCTGCATGGCCATGCCGAGTTCGTCGTCGGGCGCCTGCTCGGTCTTGAACCAGTTGTAGGCGGTAGGCGAGTCGTCAAACTCCTTCTCGGCCCGGATATCTCCGTGCGCGTCGATGACTCGATAGTTCGCCATGGGGTGCTCCTTGGACAGATGGACGTTCGCCGCCAACGCTACGAGGGGCTGCGCGATGCACAGCGTGATCGTCGCGGGATGTTGCCGGATAGTCGTCGGGGTCACGTGCAGGTAACGGTCATCGGGCGCGGATCACGCTCCGCCTGCCGTCACCGCGGCGGCCGCCGGGTCCAATCGATGGGGTAGTCGACTACTCACGACATCCGCCCTCGGTCACGGGATTCTGAGAGTCGTGGCGCCGCGGCGTGCGTCGGCACACAGACGAGGAGCCAACCAATGATTGTCAAATATCAAGTCGTCCGCGGCGATACGCTCTCCGGCATTGCTCAGCGCTTGTACGGTGACGGCCGGCTGTTCGGGGTCATCAGCGCGTTCAACCGCATCCCCGATCCCGACAAGATCTCCGTCGGGCAGATTCTGGAGATTCCAGGCGTCACATTCAGATATCGGGTGGCCAATGGCGACACCAAACAGTCCATCGCGAATCGCTTCTACGGAGACGCGACGCTCAGTGAGGTCTTCGAGATCCCGAACGGAGCTGCCCAGCGCAACCTTGTCGTCGGTGAATGGCTGGTGATCCCCGACCTCAACGACCCCGACCATCACACGGTGGTGCACGGCGAGACATGGAAGGTGCTCGCCGAGCGATGGTATGGCGACCCGCTCCTCTGGACCATGGTGGCCGTCGCGAATCGGCGCTTTGACGAGCCGATGCCGGGCCAAGTGGTGATCCAGCCCGGGTTGAACCGCCGGCACACCGTGGTCGCCGGGGACACCCTGTGGGCGCTTGTCGAGCACAACTACGGCGACGGCGGTGACGAACGAACGCGCACCCTGGTCGCGATGGTGGCCGCTGCCAACGCGATTGCCGATCCGAACCTCATCCAGGTCGGCGCGCGCATCTGGTTCCCGTCGCTCGATGGGTAGCCGTGATCGTCGGGGGTCATGTCACCTGGTCCGTGGTCGGCTGGGTACGTCACCGGGGCGAACTCCGCATGCAACCCGCCGAATCAAAGAGTGAGTACGTTGGTTGAGAGCGACGACCGAGCCACTGCGCGGGTGACCCGACGTCAGTCACCCGCGCTGGACGACCTCATCCGGCGCAACGACGATGCCGCTGTCGCGTACATCAACGGCGAGGTCGACCGTTACCTGGAATTGGTCAGGCACACGGACGATTTCACGTTGCTGGGGCCGTTCGGCGGGGAACCGGGTCCCGACTCCGATCACTCCGACGAGGCGAAGCGCGCGACGGCGGAGTTCTTCCAGGGCGGTGACGCCACCCTGGAAGTCTTCGCGACTTACGCGTGCGAGGACCTCGCGGTGCTGGTCGGCATCGAACGTCAGCACGGCACGGTTGGCGGACGCGAGCAGGACTGGTCGCTGCGCATCACACTCGTCTACCGCCACGACGGCACCGACTGGCGTCTGGTCCACCGGCACGCCGATCCGCTGGTGCACCCGATCGACTTCGACGGCCTCGCCCGGCTGGCGCGTGGGGCAGGCCCGCCGGCCGGGTAGTGCGCACCGGCGGTGGACAATGAACAGGTGATCGACCCCGACGAGATGCCCCAGCCGCCGAGCCATCGATGGTGATCGGACGACCCCGCACTTCCCAGGCGATGACGATCTGGCTCGTCGGGCTCGCGGTCTACTTCGTCGCGGTCCTGCACCGGTCGTCGCTCGCGGTCGCCGGTTTGCTGGCCGCGGAGCGTTTCGACATCAGTGCCTCGCAGCTGTCGACCTTCGTCGTGCTGCAGCTGCTGATCTATGCGCTGATGCAGGTGCCGGTCGGCCTCCTGGTCGACCGATTCGGGCCGCGGCGCGTGCTGCTGACGGGCACCCTGATCCTCACGTGCGCTCAGCTGAGCTTCGCGTTCGCCGACAACTACGGGTGGGCGCTGTCGTCGCGATTCTTCGTCGGGGTCGGCGACGCGATGACGTTCGTGTGCGTGCTGCGCCTGGTCACCTCGTGGTTCCCGGTCCGCCGCATCCCGCTGATGACACAGTTGACCGGTGTGCTGGGCCAGCTCGGCGCGGTCGCCGCAGCGGTGCCGATGACCTGGGCGTTGTCGACGCTGGGCTGGACCCGCGCCTATCTCGTCACCGCCGCGATGGGTGCGGTGCTGCTCGTCGTCGCGTTGGTGGTGGTGCGCGACTCGGTCGACGCGCGGTCGACGTCGGGCCCCGCACTGGGGTTGGCCGGAATCCGCGCGAGCGTGTGGGCGTCGTGGGAACATCCGGGCACCCGACTCGGGTTCTGGATGCATTTCTCCACCCAGTTCAGTGCGACGGTACTCGGGCTGCTGTGGGGCTACCCGTTCTTCGTGCAGCGGGAGAGCATGAGTTCGGAGTCGGCCGGCGTGCTGCTGACGATCATGGTGCTCTCGATCATGGCCTTCGGCCCGGCATTCGCGTGGCTGATCACCCGGTGGCCGTGGCACCGTTCGACGCTCGTGCTGCTGGTGATCGCCTCGATCGCCACCATGTGGGCGGTGGTGCTGTCCTGGCCCGGCGATGCACCGTACTGGCTGCTCGTCGCCCTCGTCGTCGTGTGCGGGATGGGCGGTCCGGCGTCGATGGTCGGGTTCGACGTCGGACGGACATCCAACCCGCTGTTCCGGGTGGGTACCGCCACCGGAATCATCAACCAGGGCGGCTTCTTCGCCAGCCTGATCACGGTGGCCATGATCGGTATCATCCTCGACTGGCGCACACCGGACGGCGTCGCGGGCTACACCCGTGAGGCATTCACCTGGGCGATGTCGTCGCAGTTCCTCCTCTGGGGCATCGGCGCGCTGCAGATCTGGCGCTACCGGCGCAAGGGTCGCAATCGCCTGCTCCACGACGACCCGATGCTGTGGTCGCAGCAGTCGGGGCGGCCGTTGCCCGAGACATAACGCCGCACGCAACCGACCCCAAGCTCGCTTACAGCGAGTCTTAAGGATCCGTGTGGACCATGGTGACCAACCCACCAAGTCCTGAGGTCGTGACCGACTGGACGGTCACCCGAGGAGTCCACGAATGGCGCCGAACGCGAACCTCGTCAGAGTCCGCTGGATGACGGCGGCCGCGTGCGCCGCCGGCGTCGTCGCCACCGCCGGCATCGCCGGCGGGCTGGCCGCCGTCACGCACGCCGATGCGCCCGCCTCCTCGAGCACGCCGAGCACCACGCCCACCTCGGGTGAGACCCCGGATTCCGGGAGCACGAGCAGCGGTTCGGACGGCGGATCGTCGTCGGGCAACTCCGACACCACCTCGCCGGGCTGGTCGGACACCGCACCCTTCCAGGGCGGCGGCGGCAGCCCCCACGCCAACACCGGGGCATCCTGATGACCGCCCTCATCGATCGCGACTGCCCCCACGCCAACACCGGGGCATCCTGATGACCGCCCTCGTCGAGCGCGACTGCACCTACGCCGTCGACTTCGCGGCCATCGGCACCCACATCCGGTTGGTCACCACCGACTCCGTCGCCCTGCCCTCCGCCCGGACCATGCTCGCCGCACTGCTCGACGACCTCGACCGCGCCGCGTCGCGGTTCCGGGCCGACGCCGAGATCAGCCGGATCAACGCGGCGAGCACCGCCGCGCACGGCCTCAGGGATGACGAGATCATCGTCCGGGTGTCGGGCCTGCTGGCCGCCTGCCTGCGAGCCGCCCTCCGGACCGAGGCGTTGACCGAAGGACTCGTGACTCCCGCGGTCGGACAGGCACTCTGCGACGCCGGCTACGACGACGATCTCGCCCGCGTGCGCAGTCGCGCGCCGCGACGCCGTTCGGCGCCACCGGAACCGGCACCAATCGACCCAGCGCGGCTCGACGGTCAGACTCTGACCCTGCGTGCCGGCACCCGGCTCGACCTCGGCGCCAGCGCAAAGGCATACGCCGCCGACGAGTTCGCGCGTCTGATCGCCGCGGAGGTCGGCGGTGGCGTACTCGTCGACCTGGGCGGCGACCTCGCCACCGCTGGCCGACCACCTCGGCACGGGTGGCGGATCGGGGTCGCCGACGCAGACGGCCGCACCCGGCACACGGTGACCGCGTCGCACAACCAGGCCTTCGCCACCTCGTCGACCCAGGCCCGTACCTGGACTCACGATGGCCGCGCACACCATCACATCATCGACCCCCGGACCGGTCTTCCCGCCGACACCCGGTGGGCGCAGATCACCTGCGCCGGTCCGACCGCCCTGCAGGCCAACGCCGCCGCGACCGCGGCCGTCATCCTGGGTGACGACGCGATCGACTGGCTGACCGCGCGCCACATCCCGGCGTTGTTGATCACGACCGCGGGGAAACGACACCGAGTCGGCGGCTGGCCGCTCGACGACGACACGATGAACACGGCAGGGAGTCGGCGATGAGTGGTATCTGGTTGTGGTTCCTGTCGCGTGGGGCCGGCGTCGCCACCCTCGTCTTGTTCACCTCGGTCGTCGTGCTGGGTGCCGCGACGGCGAGTCCGCGCCGGACGCAGGCGTCGTCCGCGCTGGTGATCACCGCCCTGCACCGGACGCTGGCGCTCGGCGCCGTGGTGTTCCTCGGGTTGCATGTGGTCACGGCGATCGTCGACACCTACGTCGACATCGGGTGGATCGCCGCGATCGTCCCCTTCACCTCCGGATATCAACCGGTCGGCGTCGCATTCGGCACGCTGGCGCTCGACGTGGTCGCGGCGATCGTCATCACGTCGCTCCTGCGTCACCGGGTACCGGAGCATCGGTGGCGCACGATCCATTGGGCCGGATACGCATTCGCGGCGCTGGCGGTGATCCACGGTTTCCTGATGGCGACCGACGACCAGCCCGTCCTGCTCGGCATCACCCTCGCCTGCGGGGTGACCATGCTTGCGGCGCTCGCATGGCGCCTCGTCCATGCCTCGCCGGACCGCCGTCGCCGACGGGTGGCGCTATCCCAGGAGTGGATGTGACAACTCTCGCAGATCTGATCGCCGACGCCGGGCTCACCGGGCGCGGTGGTGGGGAATTCCCGACCGCGGTGAAGATCGCAGCGGCGCAACGCAACAATGCCGAGCTGATCGTCAACGCGTGCGACGGCGAACACGGTGCGGCCAAAGACGGATGGGTGATCGCCCGGCATCTCGACGAGGTGGTCACCGCTGCCCGGCGGATCGTCGGCGATCGCTTCCGGATTGCCGCGCACCGGGATTCAGCAACACTGCAGACGCTCCAGCAGGCCGGCATGCCGTCCCTGAGCGTGCCGCACCGCTACGTCTCCAGCGAAGAATCGGCACTGGCCAACCTGGCCAACGGCGGACTGGCGCGGCCGCTGTCACGAACGTCGCCCCTCGTCTCCGGAGTACTCGCACCCGACGGCCGGGCGATTCCGCCGACGCTTGTCCTCAACGCCGAAACGCTGTGGCGCATAGAGCAGATCGTGCAGCGAGGACCACGATGGTTCCGCTCGACGGGCACCGCGGACGAACCCGGGCCGCGGCTGGCGACGATCAGCGGGGTCGTGGCACGCCCCGGTGTCTACGAGACGTATGCGGGAACCTCCGTCGGCGGTCTGATCGATCTGGCCGGTGGACTCGTCGCCCGTTCAGAAGTGCTGTGGCTCAACGGTATCGGTGGCGGTTTCCTGCCGCTGTCCGGCGCGGCCGGGGTGGCGTGGTCACGCGCGGGATTAGGGGAGCACGGCCTGCGTATCGGGCCGGCGATCGTGCACGTCGTCGACGCGCGGGTCGATCCGTGGCCGTTCATCACCCAGGTCGTCGAGTATGCCGCGGCGGAATCGGCAGGGCAGTGCGGGCCTTGCATGTTCGGGCTTCCCGCGGTGGCCGACGACCTGGCGATGGTTGCCTCCGGTGAAGCGTCGCACGAGGATTGGCGCCGGTTCCGGCGTCGCCTCGCGCTGCTACCCGGCCGCGGAAGCTGTCGTCACCCCGATGGCGTCGCCAACTTCCTCGCCTCGGCTCTACGGATGTACGGCCATCGGCTACCCGCCCTGCGTGACCACCGACCGGGAGTTCGCCATGTCGCTTCGTGACCGGATCGCCGGTGTCGCCCCCGCCGGCGAACAGACCCGTCTGGGGGTCGACCGCATCGCCTGCACGGGCCATGGGGTGTGCGCCCAACTCCTCGGCCCCGCAGTGACTCTCGACGAATGGGGCTATCCGATCATCGCGGACGTGCCGATCGACTCCGGCGAGGGTGGGCAGGCGATCAGATTGTGCCCGGCCCGAGCGCTGCGCTGGCGGTGACCGACACCACGGCATGCAGCACACCTGCGGACGGGCCTCGAGTGCGTAGTGCACTCGAGACCCATCCACAGACGTGCCCCATGCCAACGGTCAATCCACTGTCATCCCGCCGGGGGAGAGATCGTGGAGCCGACCGGGTCAGCTTCCAACCGCTACCGGGGCCTCCACGGTGACCGGGCTCTTCGCGGGTGCCGGACGAAACGCCCGCCGAATCGCCTCGGCAACAATGAGAACGAGGAGATTGGGTGCCAGCGAGACCAGCCCGGAGTCCCAACTGCCGATCGGCACCTCCGCAAACGTCAGCACGATGACGCTGGTGATGCCGGCGATGGCGCCGAGCAGGACCGGCACCGCGCCCACCCGTACCCGCGACGCGAGTGCGATGACGATGGCCGGGATGAGCTGCGCGAGTCCGCCATAGGTGATCAGCAGCAGTTCGGTGATGTTGGACTTCTTGAGCCCGAACGACAGTGCGGCGATCGTCGCGAGCACCACGACACCGTGATTGACGCGCAACGCGATCCGCGGGTTCTTGATCGTGATCAGGTTGCGGGTGACGAGCGTGGAGATACCCATCGCGATACCTGCCGACGGAACCATGGCGGCCGATGCGCCGGCGACCGCGACCAGACCCACCAACCAGTCCGGCAGCGTATGCGTGGTGATGCCGAGCAGGGCGCCGTTCGACGGGGTCGACGGGCTGATCACCAGGACCGCGGCGAACCCGATGAAGATCGGGAGGAACAACGCCAGCTGATAGAGCGCGAGCCACTTGTAGTTCGACCGCAACA
This sequence comes from Gordonia sp. NPDC003424, assembly GCF_053588655.1. Classification (NCBI taxonomy): domain Bacteria; kingdom Bacillati; phylum Actinomycetota; class Actinomycetes; order Mycobacteriales; family Gordoniaceae; genus Gordonia; species Gordonia sp. NPDC003424. The sequence continues at coordinate 33,123 of NZ_JBSFQJ010000022.1, read as the reverse complement.
CTTCGGCGCTGCGTGCAGCGAGCACCGGCGGCCACAGATGCGGGAAGGTGTTGAATCCCGCGGCCAAGGTCGTCACGATGACGGCCGTCACGAAGAAGGTGGTGTCGAAGCCCGTCGCATGCAGGGTGAGCATGGTCGGATCATGTTGTGCCACAGTCTGGAAGACCGCAGGAATGCCGCCGAGCGAGATCATCACACCGCCCGCCACCACCAGCAGCGCCACCACCATCAGGATGTCCTTCAAGTAGGCCACGCGAGCGATACCACGAATGCCGGAACGGGTCACGAAGAGCGCGACGAGGATGCTGGCGATGACCATGGACAGCCCCCGGGCCGCCTCGGAACCGGAGGCGAGCTGGACGATCAGCCCGAGTCCGGTGATCTGCAACTGCAGGTAAGGGATGAGGCTCAAGGCGCCCACCACCGCGACGACCCGGCCGAGAGCACGCGACCGGAAGCGGTCGGCGAGGAAATCTGCCTGCGTCACATAGCCTTTGCCTATCGAGAGCGTACGGATCCGGGGCGCGACGAAATACAGGAGTACGGCCGACAGCGATAGGTATGCCACGGCGAAGGTGGCGCTGGCCCCGCCGGCGAATGCGATGCCCGCCAGACCGAGGAAGCTGAAGGTCGTGAGGGATTCTCCGGCCTGGAGGAACCACGATGTCCAGCGAGGGATGTCGCGTTCGGCAACTGCCCAGGACTCGACGTCACGGGCGCGGGTGCGCCCGGACATGCCGATCGCCGCGATGAGGGCGATTCCGACGATGGTGATACCCAGGATCATCGGGTCGCCTCCCGGTTGGCTGCGGACAGGGCGGCTTCCAATTCCATTTCGGCGGCGTCGGTTTCGAGACCGCCGTCACGGCGATAGCTGAACTCGACGAGGTTCATGGCGACGACCGTGAGGAGCACACAGCCGAACGTCCAGACCAGCACCGATGGCACGCCGAACCAGAGGGAGTCGGTGTTGACGAACGGCAGGAATGGGGTGATGAGGAAGGCGGCGCCCGGGATCGCCGCGATGGCGATTCGCCGGGGACTGGCGAGTTGTGTTCTCATGGGATATCTTTCGGGTTCGAAAGTGCGGAGGGATGGACAGATCCGATCCGCCGGGTGCGATGTGTTTGCGTGTGCTCCGACGTCAGCGTCGGTCGATTCGCGATCAGGTCAATGGGTGATCGACGGTGCGATACCCGCCGCGGGTGCGAGCGCTTCGAGTGCACGCCCGATCGACAACAGCCTCCTCTCGGTGTGCGCGGGGGTCAGTAGTTGCAGGCCGACGGGGAGTCCGTCGTCGGTGAAGCCGACCGGGATGGCGAGCGCCGGGATACCCAGCGGCGTCAGAAGATAGCTGGCTCGCATCCAGTCGAGGTAGGACTCCTGCGGCACACCGTTGACCTCGGTCGGGTAGGTCAGCGAAGCATCGAACGGCGTCACCTGACTGGTCGGGGCGACCAGTACGTCGTAGCTCTCGAAGAATGAAGCGGCGATTCGGTGCAGGGTGGTCAGATCGCGGAACGCCGCGGTGACGTCGCTTGCCGAGAGTTCCTGCCCGCAGCGGATGTTCCACGCGAGGTCGGGCTTGAATGCCTCGGGATGAGCGGCGAGCAGATCGGACAGGTCGAGGGCGAACTCCGCGGCACGCAGATCCCGGAAGACCTGTTCGGCGAATGTGAGATCCGGGCAGGCGAGGTCGACGTCGGCGCCGTGGCCACTCAGCGAGCCGACGAACGGCTCGAGCACCTTGAGGACCTCGGGCTCCACCGGGATTCGGTTGTCGAGTGTCGGCGCCCAGGCCACGCGGAGGCCCGCGAGTGACGCGACCGCCTGATCGGAGGACGGTGCCGGGCGGCCGGTGCTGAGCGGATCGGCCGGGTGGCCGCCGGCCATCGCCGACAGCAGCAGGGCGACGTCGTCGACGGTGCGCCCCATCGGTCCCAGCACCCCGAGCGGCGAGAATCCGAGGTTGCCGGTCGGATTCGGGACGACGCCCGGTGTGGGCCGCAACCCGACGATGTTGCAGAACGACGCCGGGTTTCGTAGCGAGCCGCCCATGTCGGAGCCGTCGGCGAGCGGGGTCATCCGTGCCGCCAGCGCCGCGGCGGCACCTCCGGAGCTGCCGCCGGCCGAGCGCGTCAGGTCATAGGGGTTGTAGGTGGTGCCGAAGACCGAGTTGAACGTGTGGGAACCGGCGGCCATCTCGGGCACGTTGGTCTTGCCGAGCCGGATGGCGCCGGCGGCACCGATACGACGCACGCACTCGTGATCGGTGTCCGGCACGTGCTCGGCGAACAGTGTCGATCCCGAGGTGGTGCGCATCCCGGCGGTCGCGTGCGTGTCCTTGATCGTCACCGGCAGTCCGTGCAGCGGTCCGGGCGTCACACCGGCGGCGAGGGCGCGGTCCGCGGCATCCGCCGCGGCGCGTGCACCGTCCGGATCGACGGTCACCAGCGCGTTGATCGCGGGATTGACTTCGTCGATGCGGTCGAGATGCGCATCGACGATCTCGCGAGAGGACAGGGTCCGCCGGCGGACCGCGTCCCGCATCTCGCAGGCGCTCAGCTGCACGATATCCGCGACCATGTGACGCTCCTTTGGTTGTTTGATTCAATAACTCACCAATACATGGCGGTATGAGTCACAAGTATGTGGCATCACACACACTGTGTGTCAAGAGATAGCGCAAAATTGGTGGACAACGTAATGGGTCCGTCACGTGGCCGAAACACCCGAGACCGTGGTCAGTGGGTGGTGATACCGCTGCGTTTGTAGGACGCGAGTACCAGTTCGGAGCGCACCGACAGCACCCGCGATGCCCATTCGTTCTCGATCAACAGCTGCTGCAATTCGCCGAACGAACGCAGCGTCACGTCGACGATGAGTGATGCGCCACCCATCACCAGTGCGGCGTAACGAACGGCGGGGAGGGCCTCCAGGGCCTGACCGACTTCGACGAGCACCGCGGGATTCGCCTGGATCCACAGCATCGCCTCGACCGGGAGGCCCAGGCGCGCCGGTTCGATCACCACTCTGGTGTGGACGAGACCCGCGCTGAACAGGCTGTCTACCCGCCGCCGTGCCGTGGTCTCCGGGATTCCGGCGTCGTCGGCGATGACGTTCAACGGGGTGCGTCCGTCGCGCCCGAGGGCTCGGATGATGGCGGCGTCGGGGTCGCCGAACACCCGCGCCGCGCCGAGTGCCTCGGGTGGGTGATGCGGATCGAGTGCCTCGACCTCCGCATCGGTGAGCACCGGCGGCCGCCATCCCGCGACCGTCTGGAAGTAGCGCAAGACGGGTTCGACGTGCACGGAGCGGACGCCGTCGTGTGCCATGGCGAGCTGCTGAGAGAAGTCCGCCAGGTTCGCCACATCCATGTTGATTTCCGCGACGATCGTCGGGGTTCCGCCGAGCCGGTAGACGAAGACGCTGTGTGAGTCCGCTGCGAGGGCATGTGCGACCGCGTCGATGTGCCGCGGTTCGGCGTCGACATAGACGACATGTGTCGAACTGATCGAGATCAGGGTGGCGACCCGTACGGCACCACTGGAGATCAGTGCGTTGCCGCGGCGGGTCACCGTCGAAAAGGACTCACCCAGTGCTTCCGCGATACGTCGCCACGACGCGCGACCATTGACCTGAAGCGCTCCGACGATGCGACGATCCAGATCGTCGAGACGGTCGTCGGCGGGCATGTGCGTACTGTAACCGCCGGGTGTAGCCGAGGCTGTGACGGCCGGTCAGCTCTCGCAGGCCACACCGTCGTTGTCGCGGTCGAGCCGGGAGGAATATCCGGGCTGTCCGCGGTAGAGCGGGGCAGCGCCGGCGGCACGGGCGGCCGAGCAGTTCTTGTAGTACGCGCCGCTGTCGGGCGTGGTGGGTGGCGGCGCGACGTAGTGCTGCGTCGTCGGTGTATCCGGTGCCGGTGGGGGCACAGCGGCGGCTTCGGTGGTGGTGGGTGTGGTGGTCGTCGCGGCGGCGATCGTGCCGCCACATGAGGTCAGGACGCGCTGCATGGCCGACTTCTCGGCGGCGGTCACCCACAGCCGATAGGCGGCCTTTACGTCGATCTGCCGGGAGACGTAGGTGCAGCGGTACGACTTGTTCGGCGGCAACCATGTCGCGGCGTCGCCCGCCCCCTTCTGCGCATTGGTCGGGCCGTCGGTGGGCTGCAGGTTGCGAGGGTCGTTGGCCAGATCGCGGCGCTCGTCGGCGCTGAGTTGTTGCGCGCCCTTCTGCCAGGCGTCGAGCAGTGCCACGACGTGGTCGATCTGGACGGCGTTCGAAGTGCTCTCGCCCCGCGTGAACGCAATGGTGCGACCGGTGTACGGATCGTGCAACGTCCCCGACAGCACGACGCAGCCATGGGTGCCCGGTTTGATGACCACGTCGCTCAGTGATTTCAGGAGGTCGTTGCGGGTGTCGCATCCGTTGTGGCCGCCTTGGACGGTGACGTCGTCGGACCACGCCTGCCCGAACCGGGCCCGGTCGTAACCGGTCTTCGGTGCACGCCCTTTGACCGCCAGCGTGTCGAGCTTGGTGAGCGCTGCGGTTGCGGCGACGTCGAGCGGTGTCGAGGCGGCTGCCGGGACGGAGGTGGTGGTCGTCGGGGACTCGGTCGCGGAGGAGCCGGTCATCGAGGAGGACGGGCCGCTCGACGCCGTCGTGGTCGCCGCGGCGGGCGATGGCGTCTCCGCATCATCGGGAGCGGCCACCGTGGCGATCACGACGAGCGCGGCGACGGCGGCCGCGATCCCACCACCGATCTTCCACGCGCTCGTACCGTTGCGTCGCTTCGGATTCGGTGAGGATTCGGGTGTGTTCGAAGCGTGGTAGTGCTCGGTCCACTCGCTGCCGTCCCACCATCGCAGCCGATCGGAACCCGATGGGTCGGGGTGCCATCCCGGTGGGGTTGGCGGCGCACTCTTCGTCATTTCTCCGGCGTCGTTCGATGGGATTCGGTCGCAATGGTAATCGCAGTGCGGCGGGCGTCGCTCGTGCGGGCGTTCACCGGGGACGCTCGAGAACCGCTCGGCCGGCTTCCTGGAGCGGTCGACATCGATGTCGTCTTTGTCGCATTGCGATCATCTGTTCACCTCCCGTGCACCCCGGATGCGCCGAGCGTTTCGGCCACGCTCCGCTGGCCTCTTTACGTTGAGCGCGAAAACATTCAGGCCAGCCGGACCGGCACTCCGAGGGGAACACACAACACATGAAGCTCAACAGGTTGCTGGCGATCGCCGTCATGGTGATCGCATCCATGGGGCTCGCGGTGGGAACCGCGAACGCGGCCCCGCTGACTGCGGCGCAGACGGCCACCCACTGGAAGGTGGCTCGTCACGGCGCCTCGGTCGTGGTGTCCACCGACACCGGCACGTTCACCAAGGCAAATGGGCAGCTGTTGCTCCGTGATGCCAAAGGTGTTGTGGTGGCGGGTGTACCGCTGACCGTCGCCGTCGACGACTTCACCCACCCGGTCAACGCCGTCGCGTCAGGCAGGACCGCGAGCCTGAGCCTGGACACCAATCCGTTGCTGGCCCGGTTCCAGCCGGTGGCCCACAAGGCCGACCTCTCCGCAGCGGTCGCCGGGGTCAAGGACAACATCACCCTGTCCGCGGCGATCGGCGGATTCGTCGGGGCCGCAGCCGGTTTGGTCACCGGCTGCCTGCTGGGTGCGGTTGCCGCCGGTGTGGTGTCGGCCCCCGCAGTGCTGCTGTTCGGCGCCGGACCGCTCGCCGGTTGCGTGGGCGGCGCCCTGCTGCTGGGATCGGGTGCATCGCTGGCCGGGACCGCGATCGCCGGGCTGGGTGCGGTTGCCGCCAACATCGGTCCGTTCGTTCAGCTGCTGAACGCACCCCCGAAGAAGAGCAAGTAGTACCGCGCGCCCTGCGGCGCGCGCTCCCTCTCACACGGTCGGCCCGTCTTCGGACGGGCCGACCGGCTTTGTCGAGCCACTCACTCCGGGCGCAACCGCAGCGTCGTCTCGGCGGCGACGTCCGAAACCATCCGCTCGACGGTGCCGGCGCCGTACCGCTGGTATTTCGCGCGGTAGGCGGCGTCGACGGCCGAGCGCACCGCGTCGTCGGCATCACCCAGATCTGCGATGCTCACATCGGTCTCGTTGTCGCCAAACCGGATTCGGGCACGGCGGGTGCTCACCGCATTCCCATACCACCCCGTGTCACGGCGATGCCAGGTACGCACGTAGACCTCGCCTCCGATGCACACCACCCAGATCGACGCGTAGCGCAGCAAGGCTCCGCTCGGCCGCCGGGCGGCGATCTCGAGTTCGTCGGCGGCGTCGAGCTCGAGCAGCGCGGCACTCGTCCATGAGGCGCTCATTTCGTCATGCTAACTCTCTCGTCACGACCACCGTCCCGAAATCGGGGCGGCAGCTGGCCGGTCTGAGATGATGGAGGCGATGAGCACCGCACTTCCTCCCGTACCCACCGACGTCCGCCTCGTCGTCACCGACATGGACGGCACCCTCCTCGACGGGGACAAACGCATCCCCGAGTCGCTGTGGCCGCTGCTCGACGAACTCGGTCGACGCGGCATCGTGTTCAGCCCCGCGAGCGGGCGACAGGCCGCGACGCTGTTGCATCAGCTCGGACACGCGGTCCCCGGGCTGCTGGTGATCGCGGAGAACGGGTCGGTGGTCGCGCGCGACGGCGAGAAGCTGCACGTCGCTCCGCTCGACGCGGATGTCGTTGCGACGGTGGTGAAGCGCGCTCGCGAGCTGGTGGCCGCCGGTTCGGCCGACCTCGGTGTCGTGCTGTGCGGGCCGGACGGATCGTTCGTCGAGAGATCCGACGAACCCTTCCTGGAACAGGTCCGGCCGTACTACTTCGCGAACGAGATCGTCGACGACCTCGGCTCGGTCGGCGCCGAACTCGTCAAGGTCGCCATCTACGACTTCGGCGGGATCGAAGCGGTCACGGCACCGGCGATCGTCGCCGTCGAAGGGCACAAGGAAGTCGTCGTGTCCGGACACCACTGGCTCGACGTGATGGCCCCGGGCGTCGACAAATCGGTGGCCGTGCGTGCGGTCCAGGAGCGCCTCGGCATCACCCCGGCCGAGACCATGGTCTTCGGCGACTATCTCAACGATCTCGCGATGCTCGGCACCGCGGACTGGTCGTACGCGATGGCCAACGCACACCCCGAAATCCTCGCGGCGGCGCGGTACGTCGCGCCGTCCAATGAGGAGAACGGGGTGGTGCGGACGCTGCGGGCGGCGCTCGGCCTGCCCGACATCGACTGACGCGGGCACCTACTCCGCGGCGGCGTCGCGGTGTACGCACACACCGTCGACATAGGTTGCCAGCACGGTGGTGTCGGCGATCTCGTCGGCCGGGTGATCAAACGGATCACGATCGAGCACAACGAGATCCGCCAACATCCCGGCCCTGATCGACCCGGTCTCGTCGAGATGGTTCACCGCGGCCGACCCGGCCGTGTAGGCGGCCAGCGCCGTGGTCAGGTCCAACCGCTGTTCCGGTAGGAACACCGGACCGTCGGCCTGTCCCGGTGCGCGCCGGTTGACGGCCACGTGGATTCCGTCGAGCGGGTCAGCGCTGCTGACCGGCCAATCGCTGCCGGCCGCCAGCGTGGCACCCGACCGCAGCAGGTCGCCGAACGGATACTGCTGCCGAGCGCGCTCGTCACCGAGGGCCGGAATGGTCAGCTCGTCCATCTGCGGTTCGTGCGCCGCCCACAACGGTTGCATGTTGGCCGTCGCGCACAGTGCCCGGAAGCGGGGGATGTCGGCCGGGTCGACGATCTGGATGTGCGCGAGATGAGGGCGGGTGTCCCGGAAACCGTTGACGCTGCGTGCCATTTCGACGGCGTCGAGGGCATCCCGCACGGCGCGGTCGCCGAGCGCGTGGAAGTGGGTCTGGAATCCCACGGCATCGAGCTCGGTGACGTACTTGGCCAGCTCGCTCGGATCGATGAATGTCGTTCCGCGGTGCGCACCCTGACAGCCACACGGCGTCAGGTAGGGCTCGAGCATGGCGGCCGTCTGGGATTCGGCGATGCCGTCAACCATCAGTTTGACGGTGTCCGCGCAGAACCGCCCGATCCGGAGTTCCGCACGCCGCGCGATCATTTCGTCGATCTGTTCGGCGCCTCGCGTGCGGTCCCACCATTGCGAGGCCCGCACGCGGGCGGTGAGCCTCCCGTCGGCTGCCACGGTGGCGTACGCGCGGGAACTGTCGGGAACCGTGGCGCCGGGACCGATCATCGCGTCCTGCCAGGCGGTGACGCCGAGTGAGTGGAGATGCCTCTGCGCCAGCAACAACGCGTCGATCATCTCGTCGGTGTCGGGCTCCGGGAGCAGATCCGCGACCAGATCCATCGCCGCCTCCTGCAGCATGCCGGTCGGGTCGCCGTTCGCGTCGCGTTCGATGCGCCCGCCGTCGGGGTCCGGGGTATGCCGGTCGATCCCGGCGAGTTCCAGGGCACGTGAATTGACCCACGCGCCATGATGATCCCGATTCGGCAGGAACATCGGCCGATCGGCGACGATCCGGTCGGCCATCGCTGCGGTCGGCATCCCGCCGGGAAACGCCTCGAGCGACCATCCCGCGCCGGTGATCCATTCGACATCCGGATGCGTTGCGGCATAGGAGGCGATGGTCTCGAAGGTGGATGCGGCATCGCGTGCATCGGTCAGGTTGCATTGGGCCAGTTCCAGTCCCGCGGCCACCGGATGCGCGTGGGCATCCTGAAATCCCGGGATCAGTAGTCGGCCACGGAGATCGACCGTCTCGGTGTTCGGCCCGATCAGGTCGGTCACATCGGCTCCGACGGCGATGATGCGCCCGCCTCGGACGGCTACCCCGGTGGTTCGGCTGCGGGCGGCATCCATGGTCAGCACCGGCCCGTTGTGGAAGACGAGATCGGCAGAGGTGTTGGTGGTGTTCAAGGTCGGTTCTCCAAATCGGTTCGTGGTCAGGCTATCTCGGCGGTCGTGACGACGACCCTCGACGCGTCACCCGGCACCGTGAGATCGGTCGCGTCGGCATCGGTGCCTCGCCCGGACACGAAGTACGGCGACTTGCGCCACCACTTGGCGACCGCGGCCATGACCAGACCGGAGCCGACCATCATGATCGGAATCGAGATCAGGAACCACCCGTTGTTCGGCACGAGTTCGTAATGGTCGGCCGACGTGACCCAGGTCCAGGCCAGATATCCGCTGAGAGCAAACAGGACTGCGCTGCTGAGAAGCGGAATGATCACCGCCCCGACGGCCTTCTTGGGATGGGTGCGCAGCGTGCCGCGGAATCGCACGGCGGCGGCCAGCCCGGTGAGGCCGTACCAGAGTGCGACGACGAAGCCGACCGAGTTGACACCGGCGAGGATGAGGTCGCTCAGCTTGGGGATGATCACCGCGATCACGGCGAGGGTCGCGGCGACGGCGGCGAAGAACACGGTGGCGAGGGCCGGCGTGCCGAACTTCGGATGGAGCTTGGTCCAGGCCGGTCCGAGCGTGCGGTCGCGGCCCATGGCGAACAGGAAGCGGGCGCTCGGGATCAGCGTGGCCTGGATCGACGCCACCACCGAGAGGGTCAGGGCGATCACCGGGAGCGCGGCGAGCGGCTCGGCGGCGAGCATCTTGCCGAACGAGGCGAGCCCGGCGGTGCCCGATGTGGTGAGTTCGTCGTGGGGGATCACCCGCTGGAACGCGACGGCGGCGAGGACGAACAGTCCCAGCGCGAGGATCACGGTGAGCAGGCCGGCACGCGATGCGTCCTTGGGATCGCGGACCTCTTCGTTGACGCTGAATGCCGCCTCGAATCCCCAATAGCAGAACACCGCGACGACGAGGCCCTGCGCCAGCACGGTGAACGAGGGCATCGCGAACGGATTGAACCACTCCCAGGAGAACGGCTGGCTGCCGACGACGACACCGTAGACGCAGAATCCGACCAGCACGGTGTATTCGAAGGCGAGCAGATACTTCTGCAGCCGGGCGGCGACGTCGATGCCACGGATCGCGGTGATGGTCAGCGGCACCAGCAGAAGCAGTCCGAGGATGGTCGTCTGCAACGTCGAGTTCGAATCCAGCGTGACCCCGAAGATCGACGAGACGTGGGCCAGACCGAGGAGCTGGATGATGGCCGAGCCCGCGATGGCGGTGGTGTAGGTCAGGAAGATCAGCACGCTGACCATCTGGAACCAGCCCGAGAGGAACCCGAGCCACGGGCTCAGCGTCTGCCCGACCCAGACGTAACTGTTACCGCAATTGCTCTCGACCTTGTTGAGCGTCGCGTACCCGATGGCGATGCCGATGATCGGCAGAAACGCCAGGACGAGCAGCACCGGCATCTGAATGCCGACGATCGTGGCGATCGCACCCAGTCCGACGCCGACGGTGGTGGTGATGGCCGTGCTGGAGGCGGCGATGGCCAGACCGTCCATGGTGCCGAGTCGCCGGGTGAGGGATGGCTGTGTGGTCCGGCCGTCGCCGGGGTCGAATGTCGTCATGATGGGGGACTTCTCCTGGATCAGACCGCCACCGATGTATCCCGGTGCGGTGAGGATTCTGTTGAGCGGCGATGCCGCATGACCGCGCGTCTGTGACAGAAAACACCCTTCGTCATCCTTACGTCGAGGGTGTTGACATAAGCTGGGTGGAGGGGAGTGCACGACGATGGGAGGCGTTCATGCCCGGACGCTCGCCGAACAGCGGCCGACGGCGAAAGCCCACCAAGACCGGGGTTCTGCTCACCCACGACCTGATCGTGGAGACCGCGATCCGGCAGCTCCGCCTCCACGGCAACGAGGGCCTCTCCGCCCGTCGACTGGGTCTGGCACTGGGCGCCGATCCGAGCGCCCTCTACCGGTATTTCGCGAACATCGACGATCTTAAGCTCGCCATCGCCGACGCCCTCATCGAGCGCACCATGGGCGGTTGGATCCTCACCGGCGACTGGAAGGCGGATCTGCGTACCTTCGGACTGCAGGTGCACGCCGCCTATGTCGCCGATCCTCAGGTGGCGGTGCTGGCCGCGAGCCGTGTGACCGGCCGGCCCCATGAAACCGCCGCCGTCGAGAGCATCATCGGCGTGCTGCGGTCCGCGGGATTCCCCGACGGTGTGGCGACCAAGGTCTATCGGGCGATGATCGACCAGATGCTGGCGTTCGCCGCCCTCGACGGCGCCGAACAGGCGTTGCCCGCCGAGACCCGCGAAGCCGATCACGCCAAGTGGGCGTCGGTGTACGCCAAGCTCCCGGAGTCGGAGTATCCCAACATCTCCGCGGTGTCGGGACAGCTGGTGGCGATGGGGGAGCGCAGCGCCTATCCGCTGGCGCTCGAATTGATGCTGGATGGCGCCGAGATGTTGCTGAAGCGCGTGCGCGCGGCGACCCGATGATCGGCGTGCGTCACGCAGTCATGCCGATGCCGGTCGCGCCCCGATCGCCGCCAGCTCGCCGAGCCGTCGCAGATCGTCGGTGAGCGCGTCCTGCCGGTCCCGGTGTCCCTTGACGAGGACCCAATAGATGCGATCGAACCCGGGGGCCACGTGCACGACGTCGTAGCTCTGCACGATGCGTGTGCCGCGCGTCGTCGGTTCCAGATCGATCCGCCACACGGTGCTGTCAATGATCCCCAAGAGCCCCAACGTCTTCCAGGACAGCGTTCGCGGCGCGTCGACGACGGTGAACTCGCAGGTGCGCATCCAGCGGAGGACGCCGGAGCGGTTGGTGCCCCGAAACCGCACGCCCCGTGCCGCGGCGTGGGCCGTGCCCGTCCACCGTGCTCCGCGGCATTCGTGGCTCCACTCGCCGATCCTGGTGACGTCGGTGATGATGTGCCACACGGCTTCTGCCGGCGCATCGACGATGACCTCGGTGCGACCCCGTCTCGCCAGCCTGCCGATCATGCGGCACTGCCCGTGCTCAGGCTGATCGACGGGACCGTCGCGGCCGGACCGTCGCCCCACAGCAGATCGCACCTTCGGCGGTAACGCCGCGCGAATGCATGGAGCAGGATGAAGCGGGGGATCGGTGGCACGACATGCAGGATGACCTCGCGATCATTCGGCGACACGCCATCGATCACCCAGTGGCCCTCGAACCCGAGCTCGGTGAAACCCTTTGGTCTGACGAAGTATTCGTCCTCGATGTCGCGATACTCGGCCGCGGTGATGGTCGCGGCGACGATCGGCATCATCTCGCGTTCCTCGCGTTCGAGGTGCGGCAGGAGGGCCTCTTGTGCGGTCGCCAATGCGGTCAGGAGTCGAGCGCGTGCCTCGTCATCCGCCCGGTAGGCCCGGGCGGCGTCACTCAATTCCTCCAGGGTCACCGCGATCCGTTGGTGGTCGCTCTCCATCTGGTCGAGAAGTGTTCCGGCGGAGGGGTTTCGCGACCGGATGGCCGGCCAGAGCCCATTGTCTTCACCGGTGTGGTGAGCGTGCAGAAAAGCGACCAGCCAAGCGGTATGGTCGGCGACCGCTTCACGTCGCCGTCGGTCGGGATGAGGCGGGGTCTCCAGAACGAGTCGAAGCCGCCGCAGATCGCGGCGCAGTGCGCTGTGAATGATCCCCATACTCCGGGTGTCGGCGTTCTCGTGCGGATCGACGGCCATGGCCCTCTCCTATCATTCCAGGGACAGCAGCTTGAGAATCGTTTCGGTGAGCCATTTTTCGTAGCGATCCGGGGTCCACCCGGCGTGCGTGGTGAGCAGGTTGTACATCTCCATGGTGATCACCGCCCACAGGCCATCGCCTTCGTCGGCGGTCAGTTCGCGGCCGGCGATGGCCGCGCCGCCGATGTAGACCTCGTTCCGCTGGGCGCGTCGGGCGGTGTCGAGTCGCGAAGCGAGATCCGGGTCTGCCGCGGCACCTTCGGTGAAGGCTCGCTGCAGACCGCTGGTGCGTCGATTCACGGCGGTGATGAGGGCGGCGCCGGCCGCCGCACGATCGCGCGGGCTGCCGTTGGACAGCGCCGCGAACTCGGGTCGGTCGATCAGCGGAATCGGCTCGTCGTCGCCGACGATCTCGACGTCGAGTACCTGATTGAGCAACTGCGGCTTGGACTTGAACGCCGCATAGAGCGTGTCGAAGGCGACGCCGGCCTCCGACGCGATGTCCCGCATCCCGACCGACCATCCCCGCTCGGCGAACAGGCGCGCGGCCGCGTCGAGGATGCGCTGACGGGTCTCCTCGGCCCGACGCCGGCGCAGCGCCGAGTTGTACGGCCGCGGCTTCGATGTGCGGTCGGTCTGCTCGTCACGCGTGGTCACCGTTCCAGTGTGGAACGGGATCGCTTTCAATACAAGTCCGTTCTGTCCAATTATGGCAACGATCTGGTAGAGACCGGCCTGCTGGGGCTGATGTGGCTGGTGGGATTGGAGTTAACTGGGTGCATGGAAAGACGCCAATTCCTGACGGCCCTCGCCGCGGGTACCGCTGTCGCCCTGACCGGGGGCGTCGTCGGACGTACGACACCAACGGCGGCCGGTTCGACACTCTCGTCCGACCTGCCGCTACCGAAGCTGCCGCTGCCCGATCTGCCGTGGCCGCCGAATGTGGTCAACCCGCCGAGGCCCCCTGAGCTCGGCCCGCTCGTGCCGCACAGGTATCCGATTCCCACCACGCCGATCACCGCGTTGCCCGGCACGGGGCGCTACCTCGCGCTGACCATCGATGACGGCGACAATTCCGACGTGGTCGGCGCCTACGTCAAGTTCGCGCAGGACACCGGCGCGCGGTTCACGTTCTTCGTCACCGGCGTCTACCAGAGCTGGCGCGATCACCGAAAAGCGTTGCTGCCGCTGGTGGAATCCGGGCAGATCCAACTCGGGAACCACACCTGGACGCATCCGGCGCTCACCCGATTGTCGTCGACCGACATCGCCGGTCAGCTCAACCGCAACCGGACATTCCTGAAGAACACCTTCGGCGTCGACGGCACGCCGTTCTATCGGCCCCCGTACGGCTACCGCAACGCCGCCGTCGACCGGGTGGCCGCCGATCTCGGCTACACCGCGTCCACGCTTTGGTACGGTACGCTCGGTGACGAGCGCGTGGTCTCCGAGAAGTACGTGATGCAGTGCGCACGAACCTATTTCCGTGCACAGGCGGTCGTCATCGGCCACGCGAACCACCCGGCCGTCACCCACGTGTATCCGCAGCTGGCCGAGCTCATCAAGGAGCGCAACCTGACCATGGTCACGCTGAACGACTACTTCCGGACGTAGCACCGGCCTGAGGGTGCGCGGCACGTCATCCGCTCCTCGAATCCGAATCCGCTCCTTCGATCGAGGGAGCGGATTCACAATCAAGGAGCGAATCCCTGCCGGAGGATGTCCCGTGGCGCTCAGGGGAGTTCGTCGAGTGGGACCTTGTGTCCCAGCACATTCTCGGCGGCCCGATGCCCCGACATCAGCGCGGCGGTCACCGTCGCCGGGTCATCGGTCCACGTCGCCTCGCCGGCCAGGTGCAGGACGCCGCCGACCGGGGTTGCGAGCATGTCGTGGTCGGCGGTGGTCGACCCCACGGTCATGAAGGCGTACGACCCGCATGTCAAAGGGTCATCCTGCCAATGGGTTACGTCGACACGGGTGGGTGCGGGGACCGCGCTGCCGTAGATCTCCCGCAGGCCGTCGAGCACCGATTCGGTGATCCGGTCATCGGTCCAGTCGCGGATGGCCTGAGCGCACGGCCCGGCTGCGAAGGTGAGCAGGGTCGGCTCGTCGTGCAGGGCGGTGAGGTCGTACCACGAATGCCACCATCGACCGGCCGGACCCTGGCGGCGGATGGCATAGACGTCGTCGTCCCAGAACCTGGTGGCGAACCGGAGGAAGACCTTCTCGAAGGCATTCATCTCCAGACGGTCCAGTGCTCCCGAGATCGGTTCCGGCAGTGGCGGATCGATGCTGAACACCTCCGACTTGAGCACACCCACGGGCACGGTCACGATCGCGTGATCCGCGGCGAAGGACTCGACGTCGGTCTCGGCCGACACGCCGCCGGTGTCCCAACGAATGTGAGTCACGGTGTGGCCCAGCCAGATATCGAGTCCGTCGGCCAGGTGGGTGGCCAGCCGGTCGTATCCGTCGGGGAACACCACCTCGTCGCCCACGGTCTCGTCGTCGTCGAGGCCGTGCGCATCGAGATCGTCGATCCAGACCCCGTACTGTTCCTCGGTGCGATGCCGCAAGAACTCCCGTACCCGCTCGGCCCGCTCGGAACCCCAATCCAGTTGTGCCAGAGTCTGTTCGACGGCGATCCCGTAGCTGGTGCCGGGTGGGGAGGCGGCGACGGTGCGGGCGAGAGCCTCGTCGACCGTGTGGAGATCGGCGGCGAAGGTCGCCACCGCCGCGGGAGCCAACCGCTCACCGTCGGGTCCGTAATAGGCGATCGGGCGGCCGGCGGGTTGGTAACTGCCGACCGTGAACTCGATGTCACGCATGCCGAACGCCCGCGTCACCTCGTGCAGCGGCGCACTGTCGATTCCGTGGATCCACGACGCCCCGAGATCGGTGATCCGGCCGCCGCTGCAGTCGGTGTGCACGCGGCCGCCGACCCGATCCCGCGCCTCGAGCACGAGCACTCGCTGACCGTTGCGCGCCAACAGTCGGGCCGCGGTGAGTCCGGCGATCCCCGCGCCGACGACGACGGTGTCGACGCGGCCCGCAGGACCGTCGGCCGTCGGGGCGCTCATGAAGCGCGAGTCTACCGACGGCCGGTGCGGACGGACATCCATTCCGGGGAACGACTGACAGCCGTCGCGGGTCCGCTCACGATGGACACCGACAGAGTGTGTCGAGTCGAGCGCATTTGAGGAGCGGGGCCATGGAGCGCTACCCGATCATCTACATCCGCGGCTACGCCGGATCCACCGACGGCATCGACCGTCAGGTCGACGACCCCTTCTACGGATTCAACCTGGGGTCGACGCACATCCGCGTCGACGGTGACGGCGACCCCCGCTATTACCAGTTCGAGGGGCCGATGCTCCGGCTGCTGATCGACCACGACTACAAACTTCTCGTCCACGGAGATCAGAGCGCCTATCTGCACAACGCGGAAGACGGTGACGTCGATCAGCACTCGATCTGGGTGTATCGGTTCTACGATCAGGCCGCGACCACCTTCACTGCGCCGCCCCACCAGAACATCGTCGAGAAGGTCTTCTCGTTCGCCCACCGCAAGGTCACCGCCGACGGCTTCGACATCGAGGAAGCCGCGCTGGGACTCTACGACCTCATCCAACTCGTGCAGCGCCGGACGAACGCCGACAAGGTCATCCTGGTCGCGCATTCGATGGGCGGCCTGGTGGCCCGGTGCATGATGCAGAAGGTGTGCGCCGAGGACGAATCGGACGCCCGTGTCGACGCCGGCCACCCCCGCCGGCGGGTTCCGGCCCGCGATCTGGTGGCCAAGTTCTTCACCTACGGAACACCCCACGGCGGCATCGTGTTCAACGCCGGGCTGTTCAACTGGGTGGAAGAGACCATCGGGCCGGCCGGATCGGACATTTTCGCGCCGCAGAAGATGTACGGGTATCTCACGCCCGGAAAGACTTTCGGGGACGAACCGGAGTCTCCGTTCGACCCCCAGGACCTCGACGGCGCACTCGACACCGACAACGTCTTCTGCCTCATCGGAACGGACCCGAAAGACTACGGGCCGTCGAAGGTTGTCGTGGGAGCCAAGAGCGACGGTCTGGTGCGGATCGAGAACGCCTATGTCCGCCAGGCACACCGGGCCTTCGTCTACCGTTCGCATTCCGGCCGCTACGGCGAGGTGAACTCCGAGGAGGGCTATCAGAACCTGCGGCGGTTCCTGTTCGGCCGATGGGGCGTGAAGATCGGGCTCGACGGACTACCTGCCCGCATGGACGTTTCCGACGGCGGCGGCAAGGACTCGTGGCAGGCCGACATGAGGCTCGCCATCCGCGGCCTGCCGGTGGTGCTCAGTGAGCAGCGGGCCGACCAGTACTGCCCCATCCAGTTGAACGACGAACTGATCCGGCTCCACGACAGTCCGGATCACCCGATTCCGTTGGTGAGCACCTTCCTGCTCGATCCCACCTCCGACCCCGCTCGAGCCGATCGCACCAAATGGCCGGACGCGGGTCGGGCCCGGTACAGTCTGACCCTGCGCGTGAGCAAGGTGGTCGAGCGCGAACACAACTTCGACTTCGCCAATCACCTTGAGCAACTGTTCGATTGGGCCGATTCGCTGATCGTCGACGTCGGCCCGAACGCGGATGCGACCGGGATCATGGCCTTCGCGGCATGGAACTCGATGGTCGGGGGACCGGTGGACCAGTTCGATCCGATCACCGAAGGCCTCGCCAACCCGGCGGCACGCGCCACGCCGATTCAGGCGCGCCGGCTCGACCTGGGCAGCTGGTCGTTTGCCGTGCCGCTTCCCGAGGTGGCACAGAAGCTGCCGATCTTCGGCGGTGCCGCCCATCTCACGATCGAGGTGACCGACCGGCACCAGCCGTGACCGCTCGATCTCTGCCACCTGGCTCGTACACCGGCCAATGTCGGCAAGCACGCGGACATGCGGCCCCGAGATCGGCAGAATGACCGGTATGGACAACGGAACGCCGCGCCGCATGCCCGAGGCCGCAGGGCGTGTCCGCGTCGAGCACACCGCGGAACCCGGGATGGTCTTCCCGACACCCGTCGTGCTCCCCGCTGACTCCCGGCAAGGTCGATGATGCTGCAGCACACACCATCATCTGTCGACACGACACCCGGCCGGAGTGCGCCGCTGGGCGCCACGGTCCGTGACGGCGGGGTGAACTTCTGCGTGTTCTCCCGGGACGCGACCCGAATCGACCTGCTCCTGTTCGACGACGAGCAGGCCGCCACGCCCTCGCGGACGATCATGCTGAACCCACATCGGCACCGGACCTACCACTATTGGCATGTCTTCGTCGCCGGTCTGATGCCGGGCCAGGTGTACGCCTACCGGGCTCACGGGCCGGTGATCCCCGAACGCGGCGTGTGGTTCGACCGCGACAAGGTCCTTCTCGACCCGTACGGGAAGGCGGTCGCGGTACCCGACGCCTTCGACCGGCACGCGGCCACGATACCCGGGGACAACTCGGCGACGGCGATGAAGAGCGTGGTCGCCGACACCGGTGGATACGATTGGGAAGGCGATGAGCCCCTTCGTCATCCGGTGGCCGAGACCGTCATCTACGAAATGCATGTACGGGGATTCACCCGGCATCCCAACTCGAATGTCGAACCGGACAAGCGCGGGACATTCGCGGGTCTGATCGAGAAGATCCCGTACTTGCGGGAACTCGGGATCAACGCCGTCGAGTTGCTGCCGGTGTTCCAGTTCGATCCGCACGGACCACCCGACGGTCTGGTGAACTATTGGGGCTATCAACCTATTTCGTTCTTCGCGCCGCACCACGAGTACGCGTCGTCGACCCACGCGTTGGGCGCCGTAGACGAGTTCCGCGACATGGTCAGGGCACTGCACCGCGCCGGAATAGAGGTCATCCTCGACGTCGTCTACAACCACACCAGCGAGGGCTCGCCGGACGGCCCGACCTACTGCTATCGCGGACTGGGCAACGCCTCCTACTATCTTCTCGAGCCCGGGAGTCCGCGCTACCTCGACTACTCCGGATGTGGCAACAGCCTCAACGCGAACTCCTCCATCGTGCGACGGATGATCGTGGACAGCCTGCGGTACTGGGTGTCCGAGATGCATGTCGACGGCTTCCGGTTCGACCTGGCGTCGATCCTGTCGAGGGATGAAGACGGTCGTCCGCTGTCGAATCCGCCCGTGCTGTGGGACATCGAGAGCGACCCGATGCTGGCCGGCACCAAGTTGATCGCCGAGGCATGGGATGCCGCCGGTCTTTATCAGGTGGGCTCCTTCATCGGCGATGCGTGGCTCGAGTGGAACGGCCGCTTCCGCGACGACGTCCGTCGTTTCGTCAAGGGGGACGACGGCACCGTCCAAGGTCTGGCCACCCGACTGCTCGGCAGCCCCGACATCTACGGAAGCGAGCATCGCGAGGCCGAGCAGAGCGTGAACTTCGTGACCACGCACGACGGATTCACGCTCAACGATCTCGTCTCCTACGACGAGAAACACAACGACGCCAACGGCGAGGGCAACCGTGACGGGTCGAACGACAACCACAGTTGGAACTGCGGGGTCGAGGGGCCCACCGACGATCCGGCCGTCGAAGAGCTACGGACACGGCAGATCAAGAACTTTCTGACCCTCACCCTGATGGCGGCCGGCCTCCCGATGCTGGTGATGGGCGACGAGGTTCGCCGTACCCAGGGCGGCAACAACAATGCATACTGCCAGGACAACGAGGTCAGTTGGTTCGACTGGGATCTCGTCGAGCGAAACGCCGATATCCGCCGATTCGCAACGCATCTCATCAAGTTCCATACCCGGCCCGTCGCCGAGGGTGCGCCACTCACCCTGTACGAGCTGTTGGAGCGCGCCGAGATCGCCTGGCACGGCACCGAACTCGACTGCCCGGACTGGTCGGACGAGTCCCACGCACTGGCCGTGTCCCTTCACCCGCTCCGGGGCACGATCCGCCTGCACGCGATGATCAACGCCTATTGGGCGCCGTTGACCTTCGACATCCCGCAGGGTACCGGTGGCATGACGATAGCGTGGCGCCGCTGGATCGACACCTCCCTCGCGTCACCGGATGACATCGCACACTGGTCGGAGATGTCGCGCGTAACGGGGGACACCTATACGCTGCAACCGCGGTCCACCGTCATCCTGATGCACCGGGTGCTGACCGCAACCTGAGGTGCCGCACCCGGCTCGCCGTCTATCCGCCGATGTCGACCGGGCGTCGTTTCGCGTCGACTGGGCGCCGTTTCACGTCGAGTGGGCAGCGTTTCACGTTGAGTGGGTAACGTGCGATCCGTCGGTGCGACAGATGAACCCAGCCGACTCAGGAGAAGAAGAGCTTCGACCCTTGCGCCTCCTGATGGACACGCGGCGCTCCCGACGCCGTGGCATCCGCGCCGAACCGCGCCTGCAATCCCGTGCGGACGCTCACGAGGTCGAAATATCCGCTCTGCGAGAAGTTCGGGGGGTCGGCGTCGACGGGATCGAACCGGAACTCGTCGGCATGCTCGGTGTTGTCGCCACCCCCTGCGTAGAGCATCTTGTGTCCCGCACCGGAGTTCAGGTTCTTGCTGGCATGCAGAATGCGTCCGGACGCCTTGTTGACGACGGAATGCTCGGCGCCGAGTGCGGGGAAGTTCCACAGATCCGAGTCCTCCTCGGTCGTGGGGCGCGGCCGGTGGGTGACCTCGAAGTTCGTCGGGACCGGCGCAGCGGGCGGAATCGCTTGCGAGGACTCGTGCATGCAGTCGTTGGTGGCGTCGTCGCGGATGTACAGGCCGTCGGTGGCGCCGAGTCCGGCGAGCAGGTATCCGGCAGACATGGCCAGCCGCAACTGTTTCCGCACGATGCCCACCTCGACGGGCAGATTCGGCACACCCAGTCCGGTCAGCGTCGTCCGCATCGCCTCGAGCATCGGGATCAGGACCTTGTCCTGGCTGTCGCGGCCGAAAACCGTGCTCCGGTAGGTACGTATCTGTTCGAGGACCTGGGCGCGCCGTGTGGGATCGTTGCGGACGAGCTCCGCCAGCAGCCCTTCGGTGTCGAGGACGAAGTGGCGGTCCGGCTTCAGGATCTGATCGAGACCCCAGGGGATCATCGTGAATCGCACGTTGCCGACGCCCGGCGTCGCAACGGCGTCGACGTCGTTGTAGACGTAGGTGTTGTTGGTGTTGCGGCTGTAGCCGTCCCAGTGCTTGAGGAAGAACTCCATGGCGTAGAGCCGGATGAACTCGTCGAGGTCGAACACGTCGGCGGCGCCGGACACGCCATGGGCCTTGATGCGGTCGATGGCCAGCCGGAGGTCGGCCTTGTCCTCGAACTCCGAGAGCGACTCCACACCGATGAAATCGATTCTGCTGCTGACGAAGTCGTCGGTGTGCTCGATCTCGTACAGATTGCCCTTCCGGTGCGTGAAGTTGCGTTCGATGTACCGCGGCATGATGGGCTCGGCGTTGACGAACACCCCCGGGCTGTTGACGCCGGGTCGGTCCTGGCCGATCGGGGTGCCGTTGACGAGAACCCGGGCGAAATTGCATCGCGAGTACGGAAGCCCGGCGAGCTCGAACAGTTTGTAGCCCAGCGGTTGTCGCACGTAGGACGAGTCCTGGACCGAGTTGTTCAGCGTCAGATAGCGCGTTCCGATCAGCGCCTCGGCGGCCGACCGGGTGGTCTTGTCGTTCTTGCCGAAATCGACGTGCAGGCAGGGTTTGTCGCTGTTGATCGACCCGCAGAACGACTTCTTCTTGATGCCGACGTTGGTGAACGTGGTCCGGGGTGGGAATTTCGTCCCCGAGATCTCGACCTTCGACGCGGTGCGCCAGGTGTATCGCGCGCCGTCCTTGAAGTCGAAATTGCACCTCCCGCCCTTCGGCTGCTCGTTGCGCACCGCATCCCAGTCGCCCGGTGCCATGGTGATCTTCACCGTGACGACATTGTCGAGTGCGTACAACGAGTCCATCGCCTGTTGTTGCTGCGCCGTCATCGTTACTCCCGGGGTGGTGGCCGTCCGATGACATGAATCGTCTCGCAAATGCCGACCCGTGGCACGCGTAGTCGCCTACTCGAGTCCGGTGAGATCGGTGAACACGGATCCGCTCCCCCGATCCGGGTACGCTCCCTCGATCGAAGGAGCGGATTCACAAGGCAGGAGCGGAGACCCCGGGCCGCGTCACCTGGCGGGCAACGTCGTCACGGTGTCGGTGCGCAGCAGCAGATCGTAGTACCGGCCACCCGGGTAGTAGGCGACGGTGGGCCGCCGGGTGATGAGGTCGGTCACCCAGTGCGGCGCCAGTGTGCGGATCACCCGGCCATTGCGTGGACGGGGTACCGCGAGTTCCGACGCGATGCCGAGGGCATCGGTGTCGGCACCCTCGACATCGATGTGGATGCCGGTGGTCAGTCGTGCGCCGAGAAACCGTTGCTGTGTCGTCTGTTCGAGCCAGCGCACTCCCAGACCGCCGACGTTGGAGATGGAGGGTTGCGACGCGATCACCCGGATCGGTAGCCGGGCCCGGCCGAGGTTGACTGCTGCCGCGTGAAAGTTGTTGCCGACGAACGAGTTGACCGGGTCGAACAGCATGAGACCGGCCAGTCTGCGGTAGCCGGCGGGGTCGGTCATCTGCAGTTGATCGGCTGCGGTGAGAACGAACTCCCCGCCGGCCGAATGGCCCGAGAACACCATCTCGCGTGGCATCGAGACGTCGGTCCGTCCCGCCGTCCGGCTGGCACGAAGCAGACTGCGCGACAGTGCGCCATCGTCATCGGTGCCGCGCGCGAACGCCGTGGCCATCGTCGCGGCGAAGGCGGCGTTGTCGGCGAGGTTGTAGGCGACGGCGCAGCCGGCGGGGTTGAGTGAATCCAGACTGGTGGCGGCGACGAGCAGCCCCTGCCCCGCATAGGCGGTGGCGACGCCGTCGAGATTCTTCGCCGACCGCGTGAAGCCGTGTTGCAGCCACACCAGGCCTGTCGGGGTGCCCGCCGGAAAGTGCCAGCGCACGGCGACGTCGATCGGCCGACTCCGACAGGCGGTGGTGATGTGGTCGTCGACCGCCGACACGTGGGGCGTGGTCGGCGGCACCGCATGCGCCGGACCGATTCCGGTCAACGTCATCAAACCTGCGATCAGAGCTGCAGCGGTCGCCGGCACACCTCTCGTGATGACCGTCCCGACCATTCCCCGACCCCCGTTGTGACGACGCAGTGCGTTATCGGAGCAGGCTACTGGCTCTCGGCGGCCGGCGGCAGGTCGTTGGGGGACGGCACTTGCCGGTGGTGCACTCCTGAGGTATCAAGATGTAGAACACGTTCTAATTCTGACTGTCTGCGTCGAGGAGACACCCCATGCGCACTGCGCTCTGCGACGAACTCGGCATCGAGTTCCCCATCTTCGCGTTCACCCACTGCCGCGACGTGGTGGTCGCGGTCGGCAAGGCCGGTGGCTTCGGTGTGCTCGGAGCCGTCGGCTTCACGCCCGAACAACTCGAGATCGAGCTCGCCTGGATCGACGAGCACATCGGCGACCGGCCGTACGGCGTCGACATCGTCATCCCCAACAAATACGAGGGCATGGATTCCGACATGTCCGCCGAGGACCTCACCAAGCTGCTGCAGTCGATGGTGCCCGAGCAGACGCTCGAATTCGGCCGCAAACTCCTGCGCGATCACGGCGTCCCCCTCAACGACGGCGACGACAACTCGCTGCAACTGCTGGGCTGGACCGAGGCGACGGCCACTCCGCAGGTCGAGATCGCTCTGCAGCATCCCAAGGTGAGCCTGATCGCGAACGCACTCGGCACACCGCCGATCGACATGATCGAGACGATCCATGCGGCCGGACGCAAGGTCGCCGCGCTCTGCGGCTCACCGAAGCAGGCGCGCAAGCACGCCGACGCCGGCGTCGACATCATCATCGCGCAGGGCGGCGAGGGCGGCGGCCACTGCGGCGAGGTCGGGTCCATCGTGCTGTGGCCGCAGGTGGTCAAGGAGGTCGCGCCGATCCCGGTGCTCGCGGCCGGTGGTATCGGCAGCGGACAACAGATCGCGGCGGCTCTGGCGCTGGGTGCGCAGGGCGCCTGGACCGGGTCGCAGTGGTTGATGGTCGAGGAGGCCGAGAACACTCCGCGTCAGCAGTCCGCCTACATCAACGCGAGCAGCCGGGACACCGTCCGTAGCCGGTCGTTCACCGGCAAGCCGTGCCGCATGCTGCGCAACGACTGGACCGAGGCCTGGGAAGACCCGAACAATCCCGACCCACTCGGAATGCCGTTGCAGTACATGGTCTCTGGCATGGCGGTCGCCGCGACCCACAAGTATCCCGACGAGAGCGTCGACGTCGCGTTCAACCCCGTCGGCCAGGTCGTCGGACAGTTCCAGAAGGTGGAGAAGACCGCCGCGGTGATGCAACGGTGGGTGCAGGAGTACATCGACGCCACCAGCCACCTCGAGAGCCTGGCGCAGGCGACGGTGTCGTCGTAATCGGGGAGCCGATTCGGCCCGTGGGGCGGTGAGAGGTGGCCCGAACTGTCGGGTTGTGGCCCCGCAGGTGCTGTCGGGATCGGTGGTGATGCGCCTACGGTGGTGACGTGACCCAGGTCACGTCACCGTCGACGGCAAGGAGTAATGATGCCACTGGAACCCGTATCGATGGCTTTGCTCGAGATGCTCGCCGAAGGGCGTCAGCCGCCGATCAGTGAGCAGACCCCGGCGGTGGCCCGCATGACCGGGCCCATCTTCTCGGGCATGAGTGGACGCGGTCCCGACGTCGCCGCGGTGCACAACCACAAACTCGAGGCTGCCGACGGCAGCCAGTTCCGGGTGCGGGTGCTCGTCCCCGAGGGCGAGCCGGAGGCGGTCATCGTCTACTTCCACGGTGGTGGATGGGTGCTGGCCGACATCGACCTGCAGTACGACCACGTTGGACGCGACCTCGCCAACCGCACCCACTCCACCGTCGTTCTCGTCAACTATCGCAAGGCGCCGGAGTATCGGTTCCCGGCCGCAATCGACGACAGCTACATCGGCTTGTGCTGGGCCGCCGAACACGCCGCCGACTACGCGAAAGCCGGTGCGCCGCTGATCGTCGCGGGCGACAGTGCCGGTGGCAACATCGCCGCGGTCATGACGCAATGGGCGCGCGACCGCAAGGGCCCGCACATCGACTACCAGGTCCTGATCTACCCGGTGACCGATTGCGACTTCGACACCGCGTCCTACGTGGCGCCCGAGAATCAACTACTCCTCAACCGCGACACCATGATCTGGTTCTGGGATCACTATCTGCCGGATGCCGACGCGCGTGCACACCCGGACGCGTCACCGCTGCGGGCACCCGATTTGTCCGGGCTGCCACCTGCTTTCGTGTTCGTCTGCGAATTCGATCCGTTGCACGACGAAGGCGTCGCATACGCCCAGGCGCTCGAAAAGGCGGGGGTACCGGTGACTGTCGCACTCGCCGAAGGCCAAATGCACGTCTGGTTCCAGATGGCCAAGATCCTGCCCGGGTACGAGACCGGGATGGCACTCGTGGCCGACAACGTCACCGCTTTCATCGACGACCACGCTCGCAGCCACACGGGAAAGGCGGTCAGCGATGCCTGACCATGACGCACTCATCATCGGCGCCGGATTCTCCGGCCTGTATCAGCTCTACAAACTGCGGGAACTCGGCTTCGACGCACACGTCGTCGAAGCCGGAGCAGATGTCGGCGGAACGTGGTACTGGAACCGGTATCCCGGCGCGCGCTGCGACATCGAATCGATCTACTACTCCTACTCATTCGATCCCGAGCTCGAACAGACCTGGGATTGGACCGAACGCTACTCCGCCCAGCCCGAGATCTTGTCGTACGCCAAACATGTTGCCGACAAACATGATCTGCGCAAGGACATCACCTTCAACACCCGCATCACCACGCTGGAGTTCGACGACGCCGACGATACCTGGACGGCCACCACCGATTCCGGCGACACCATCACCGCCCGCTACGTGATCGCGGCGACCGGATGTCTGTCCAAGCCTGTGGATCCGACCTTCCCCGGGATCGACGACTTCGCCGGCGATATCTACCGGACCTGGGAATGGCCCGAGGGCGGCGTGGATCTGACCGGCAAAAGGGTAGGCGTGGTCGGTACGGGTTCCTCTGCGGTGCAGACGATCACCACGATTGCACCCGACGTTGCCGAGTTGACGGTCTTCCAACGGACTCCCACCTATGCCGTGCCCGCTCAGAACCGGCCGATCGCCGAGGAATTGGCCAAAGCCAGAACGCACTACGACGAGATCCGTGAGGAGAGTCGGATGGCAAGGGGTGGCTGGCCGTGTGGCGTCGACCTCCCCCCGTTCTTCGAGGACCTCGACGGCGAGGCGGTCGCATCGGAACTCGATCGATGGTATGAGAACGGAGGGCTGTGTTATCAGTTGTCCTTCCGGGATCTGCTCCAGCTTCCCGAGGCGAATGACGCTGCTGCCGAGTATGTTCGGAACCGTATCAAGACGATCGTGGCCGACCCGGATACCGCCGAACTGCTGACACCGCGTTCATATCCCATTGCCGCCAAACGGATGTGCGTGGACACCGGCTACTACGAGGTCTACAACCAGCCCAACGTGTCGCTGATCGACATCAAGGCGAACCCGATCGAGAAGTTCACCGAGCGGGGCATCGTCGCCGGTGGCACCGAATACGAGTTCGACGTCATCATCCTGGCCACCGGCTTCGACGCGATGACCGGTGCGCTGAACTCGATCGATATCCGCCACGGCGATCAGACGTTGCGCGACAAGTGGTCTGACGGTCCCCGCACCTATCTGGGTCTCATGTCGGCGGGCTTCCCCAACCTCTTCACGGTGACGGGGCCGCAGAGTCCGTCGGTACTCTCGAACATGATGACCTCCATTGAGTACCACGTCGAATGGATCACCGACGCGCTGCAGTATCTTCGCGATCACGGCCTGCACCGCATCGAACCCGAGCTGGCGGCGGAGGACAATTGGGTCAACACCAACAACGATCTCGCCGACATGACCCTGTTGGGCGAAGCGCCGTCGTGGTACATGGGCGTCAACGTCCCCGGAAAGCCCCGCGTCGCACTGCCATTCGTGGGCGGAGTCGATGTGTACAAGCAGATCGGCGACGGCATCGCGGTGTCCAACTATCACGGTTTCGAGTTGGTGTAGAGGCGCCACCTCCCTCGACCAGCGGGGGTGTCGCGCCTCTCGTTCGTCGATCGCTGAGGTTCTTCGTTGATCGAGTAAGGCCCCGAGCTTGCGAGGCGCCGCATCGAGATCGGTTGTCCGTCAACGGGAGGTGGCCTCGATGCGCGCCCTCGCTGCGCTCGGTCGCTTACTCGACCAGCGGGGGCTGGCTGTCGCGTCTTTGTCCTGGGAGGGGCGTGGAGTCTTGCTCGACCGGCGGGGGGTGGCTGTCGCGTTTTGTCCTGGGAGGGGCGTGGAGCCTTACTCGACCAGCGGGGGGTGGCTGTCGCGTTGTTGTCCGGGACGGGGGCGTGGAGCCTGTGCTCGACCTGCGGGGGTGTCGCGTGAGGTTCTTCGTTGATCGAGTAAGGCTCCGAGCGAAGCGAGGCGCCGCATCGAGATCGGCCGTCAGCCCGATGCCACGCCCCACCGTCGCATTGCCCGGGCGAAGCTCGACCAGTCGCGGTAGCCGAGCCGCTCGGCAACGCGGGTGCGCGGGATCGACGGATCGCGCAGCAGGTCGTGCGCCAGGCCTCGTCGCACGTCGTCGTGAATCGCGCGGTAGGACGTCCCTTCCCGGGTGAGACCGCGGCGCAGCGTTCGCGGCGAGTAGTGCAGATCCGCCGCGCATTCGTCGAGCGTGCGGTCGAGCGAGTCCTGCGCCAGCAGATACGACCGGACCTGTCCGGCGACGCCATGGGAGTGAAGTCGTTCCTCGCGCAGCCGTTCGCAGTGTTCGGTGATCATCGACATGGTGTGCGGGTTGGCCATCGGTAGCCGCAGATCAAGGTATCCGCGTTCGAAGATCAGTTCACTGCGGTCGCATCCGAACCGCACGGGCACGCCGAAGACGTCCTCGTACACCTCGTGCGCGTCGTCGGAGCTCAGCTCATGTGCGAAATGGACTTCGAGCAAAGGGGCGACGTCCTGCCCGGCGAACAACTCGCGCTGCATCTGCATGCTCGCGCTGAGGTCGCGCTCGACCACGAATGTGGCGATGTCGTCGGGCACTCCCTCGGTGCGCACCCACAGCGACCAACGGTCGTCGGGCATCAACTCGCCGCTGAAGGTCGCGAACGCGAACGTCAACGGCGAATACCGCAGGCCGGCCACCACCATCTCGCAAACCACCGAACAGGACTGCAGCAGATACCCGTAGTAGCCGTAGGAGGTCAGGTGATACTCGCGGCCGATCTCCGCGCCCAGACCCGGTCTGCTGCCCATCGTGGCGAGCAGATTGCGGATGACCGCGATCTCCTGTTGCGCCTCGACCAGCATGTCGGTGGAGGTCAGGTCGTCGGGCCCGAGCCCGGTGCCGTCGAGCAGCGTGGCGGATGGGCAACCATGTGTGGCCGTCCACTCGCACATGATGGCGATGCCGGCGGTGGTTCGCGGGTGATCCCACGGGTCGGTCATGTGCGCGAAGACCGCGGGCGCGGAATCCTCGCCGAACATCTCCCCGTCGATGTCAGCGATCAGCGACACAGCCATTCCTCTCCGTCGAGCGAACCCTGGTGTGAGCAGTATCACTGCTGACAGCGGGTCAGGGCAACGATCGGGAGGGGATCAGGTGGTGATCCAGGCTCCGGAAATACACGGCGAGACCGAAGGCCGACACCGCACCAGATGCGCCCGATACCAGCCAGAACGATGGCTGGCGAAGCCGGTGCCGTTGCGTGAACAGCAGGCCGCCGGCCACGGCCGCATTCATCCCCGCCCACACCGCATTGAGCTTGGGTGGTGAGTCCGCGCGGCCCGGCGGGTCGGTGAACGGCGTGGGAAATGGCTGTCCCGCAATGGCATGCGCCAGATGCGGGACCACGTTGGCGGCGACGGCCCCGAGCGACGCCACGATCGCATGGTTATTCAGTGACATGGCAGGCTCCTATGGGTTCTGGCGATGACACCAAGCCTCGTGCATCGCCGCCCGCTCGTACAGTGGTGATCGAAGCCGACGACGAAAGAGCACATTCAGATGGAGTCTCCGATCACCCCCGCCGCCGACGCCGCTGTCGCCGACATCGCCGACCGTCACGGAATATCACGCGACGCCGTGTTGGCGATGCTGCTCGCGCTGAGAGCCGGCGGCGGCCAGATGGCACAGTTCAACATTCCCGAACTCGGCGGCTCGGGCCAGTGGATGCGCGGCGGGATGATCATGGTCGGCAACATGTTCGACAATGCGCTCAAGGCGCGCGTCGATGCCCTCTGTAACGAGCTGTCGCAACTCCTGGACACGACGACGGTGTTTCGCGCCGCGACCGCCCAGAGCCAGGTGGGTTTCGGTGTGGCCGCCAACAACTGGTGGCCGGAGGGGCTCGGTGTGCCCAGTTCGACCGGCGCGCAGAACGGAGTGCGCTATGCGATCTTCCCGGCCACCCACCGCCTCGTCATCGAGTATGGCGGTGCCGCACGGGTTTACGACACCGGAGAACACGCGATCGGCGGTGTCCAGCAACAGCAGGGCGGTCCCGTCGGGACGGTCGGCTTCACCAGCCAACTCGGCACCTTCAGCCTGACGACGCTGCGCGAACTCAACGACGAAGCAGTGGCCGACACCCCCGCGGCGGCTCCAGAGCCGGACCATCGAGCCCGGCATCGTGCGCCCTCGGATGCGAGCACCGAGCATCCGTCGCCCACGTCGTCGCCCGCGGTCCAACCCACTGCCGCGCCCGCCCCGTCGTCGCCTGCTGCTGCCGCGCCGCCTGCTGCTGCCGCGCGGCCAGCTGCTACGCCGCCCACGGCCGCGCCTGCCGCGTCGTCGCCCGCCGCTACCGCGCCACAAGCCGCTGCGCCCGCGCCGTCGGGAACGGCCGAGGGGGCCGAGGCGATCGTTGCGGCGATCGAGTCGCTCGCAGGGTTGCATCAGCGCGGCATCCTCACCGACGAGGAGTTCACGACGAAGAAGGCTGAACTGTTGAGTCGGCTCTGAACGCCGGAGGTCGCGACCCCTCCGACAGACGCCATCCGAACCTCGTCCGGCACCGAAGACCAGATGTGCGCGGACAGCCCGTCCGGCAATACGCTGGGCCGGAGAACGGAGGTGGCTGATGACCGATGACCTCGTGGTGCTGGTCGACGCCCACCGGCGACCGAGTGGAACGGCACCCCGCGAGAGTGTGCACGGCACCGACACCCCCCTGCACCTGGCATTTTCCTGCCATCTGATCGATTCGGTGGGACGCATCCTCATGACCCGGCGGGCGTTGTCCAAGACGACGTGGCCGGGGGTGTGGACCAACTCCTACTGTGGGCATCCGCGACCGGATGAGGACGTCGTCGACGCGGTCCGGCGCTATGCGCCCCGTGAGTTGGGGCTCGAGGCGGACGAGGTGACCTGTGTGCTGCCCGACTTCAGCTATCGGGCAGTCGACGCAGGTGGGGTCGTCGAGAACGAGATCTGTCCGGTTTACCGTGCCCGCCCGATCGGCCGGCCGATACCCAACCCCGACGAGGTGATGGACTACGCGTGGGCGCCGATCGACGACGTCTGGGACGCGGCCGTGCGGACTCCGTGGGCGTTCAGTCCGTGGTTCGTCGACCAGGTGCACGCGCTCGGCCCGCGACCGTACGCCGACATCGAGTGGGCGTCATGACCGCGATCATCCGCACCACCGCCGACCGACACGGCGCCGACGACGACCGGTCGCGACCGTACCGCCACTATGACGTGGTCGCCGAGCAGAGCGCCGCGCTGCTCATCCGTTCCTACTCGTCGTCGTTCGGCCTCGCCTCGCGGCTGCTGGCCAAACCGGTCCGACGCGACGTGCAGAACATCTACGCACTCGTGCGGCTCGCCGACGAGATCGTCGACGCACCCCGGCCCGAACAGTCCACCGATCAACGTCGCGTCGCGCTCGGAGCGCTCGAAACTGAGGTCGGCGACGCCCTGCACAGCGGCTCGAGCACCAACCTCGTCGTGCACGCCTTCGCCCGCACCGCCCGACGCACCGGCATCGACCCCACGCTGGTGACCCCGTTCTTCGCCTCCATGCGCGCCGACCTCGACTGTGCCGTGCACGACGACGCGAGCCTCGCCGACTACATCTACGGCTCGGCCGAGGTGGTCGGCCTCATGTGCGTGCACGCGTTTCTCGCCGACGAGCCACACCACAAGGCGCGCTACGACCAACTCGCGCCCGGCGCCCGACGACTAGGCGCCGCCTTTCAGAAGGTGAACTTCCTGCGCGACCTCGGAGAGGACAGCGGACAACTCGGTCGCCGATACCTCGTCGGACTGGATCCGGACCACCCCACCGCAGAGGCGTGGCGGCGCTGGGTCGACGACATCGACGCGGACCTGGCCGCCGCCCGCGCCGCCATCCCGTTGCTGCCCAGCGGAACCCGGGTTGCCGTGTGCGCCGCTCACGATCTGTTCGCGGAACTCTCTCGTCGGCTGCGTGTCACCGATCCGGACACCGCCTGCCGCACCAGGGTTCGGGTGCCAGGGCCACAGAAGGCCCGGATCGCCGCAGCGGCCGCGGTGCGTCGGGGCATCCCGCGCACGCCTGGATCGATGACGTGAAGGACGAGGCTCGTCGCGTCGTCGTGATCGGCGGCGGCGTCGCCGGTCTGGCCACCGCTGCTCTGCTCGCTGCCGACGGCCACCAGGTCGACCTCGTCGAGAAGAACTCGGACCTCGGCGGCCGGGCCGGATCGTGGGAGAGCAACGGATTCCGCTTCGACACCGGGCCCTCGT
This sequence comes from Gordonia sp. NPDC003424, assembly GCF_053588655.1. NCBI lineage: Bacteria > Bacillati > Actinomycetota > Actinomycetes > Mycobacteriales > Gordoniaceae > Gordonia > Gordonia sp. NPDC003424. Next base: position 1,625 of record NZ_JBSFQJ010000022.1, on the reverse strand, counting down.
GGTGGCTGATGCCCGAAGTGTTTGACCACTTCTTCGGACTCCTCGGCACGTCGACCGCGGCACACGTCGACCTCGTCGACCTCGATCCCGGCTACCGGGTGTTCTTCGAGAATGTCTCCGACGCCGTGGATATCGTCGGTGATGCACAACGTAATCAGGAGACCTTCGAGGCGCTGCAGCAGGGTGCGGGTGCGGCCCTGTCGGATTATCTGGCATCCGCACGGCGCGCATATGAGCTTGCCGTACAACGCTTCCTGTACACCAACTTCGACTCGGTCCATGCGTTCGCGGCGCCCGCGGTCCTCGCACATGCCCGCGAACTCGTCACCCTGCTCGGGCGGACGTTGGAGCACCACATCGCCGAACGCTTCACCGACCGCCGCTTGCGCCAGATCCTGGGGTACCCGGCGGTGTTCCTCGGATCGTCGCCCGATCGCACGCCGGCAATGTATCACCTGATGAGCTGGCTCGACCTTGCCGACGGAGTCCGTTATCCGGCAGGAGGTTTCACGACATTGGTCGACGCCCTGGTCGACGTCGCGGCCGAGCGTGGGGTCCGGATGCACACCGGATGCACTGCGACCGAGATCCTGACCGCGCCGCGAAAACGCCTGGCGCCGTGGGCTCGTCGGGCATCGGTGACCGGCGTGCGAATCCACGATTCCGAGGGTGAGCGGGTCATTGCGGCCGACGTCGTCGTCGGGGCCGCCGACCTCCATCACGTGGAAACCCGGCTGCTGCCTGACGAGTTGCGGACCTTCCCGCAGAAGTATTGGGACGCCGCGACATCCGGACCAGGTGCCGTCCTCGCCTATCTGGGTGTGGAGGGCGGTCTTCCCGAACTCGCGCACCACTCCTTGTTCTTCACCGAAGACTGGGCGACCAACTTCGACGCCATCTTCGAGAGTCCGACGCACATCCCCGATCCCGCATCGCTGTATGTGTGCCGGCCGTCGGCGACCGACCCGACCGTCGCGCCCGCCGGTCACGAAAACCTCTTCCTGCTCATCCCGGTGCCGGCTGATCCGGCGTTGGGTGCCGGAGGCGTTGACGGGCAGGGAGATACGACGATCGAGCAGACCGCGGACCGGGCGATCGAGCTGGTGGCCAAATGGGCTGACATCCCCGATCTCGCCGACCGGATCACGGTGCGCCGCACCGTCGGGCCGGCCGACTTCGTCGAGAGTGTCAACTCCTGGTCGGGCGGGGCCCTGGGTCCGGCGCACACCCTGCGACAAAGCGCCTTCTTCCGCGCGTCCAATCGGTCACGCAAAGTCGACGGGCTGTACTACGCGGGCCACGCCACCACGCCCGGTATCGGACTGCCGATGTGTCTGATCAGCGCCGAGCTCGTCCGAAAGCGTTTGCGCGGAGACAAGTCTGTCGGTCCGTCGGCTTCCCGCTGATCTGGCAACAGCTCCGAGCTTGCGAGTCGTGCCCCGCCGCTGGTTGAAACCACCCAGTCGGTGATGGGTGTGGTCTCGATGCGGCGCCTCGCTGCGCTCGGAGCCTGATCCGAAGAGTCGCCATACCCCGCTGATCGAGTAAGGCCCCGAGCTTGCGAGGGTCCGCATCGAGATCTCGTTCACCGTTGATCTCGATGCGCTCGCTCGCAAGCTCGCGGG